>NZ_JMDX01000052.1:0-30706 GCF_000935845.1 Paenibacillus sp. E194 | reverse complement strand
ATTTGATTTAGAGCACGACACTTTCGCATTCAGTTTTCAAGGTTCAAACCTTGAACTTCATATTGGCTTTAGCCAATGCTGTTTGGTGGCGATGGCGGAGGGGTTCCACGCGTACCCATCCCGAACACGACCGTTAAGCCCTCCAGCGCCGATGGTACTTGGACCGCAGGGTCCCGGGAGAGTAGGACGTCGCCAAGCAATTAAAGACCACTGTTGAGACATCTCGACGGTGGTTTTTTTATGTAAACCTAATATAGGTATGTTAAAAAGCCGAATGCTTCGCCTAATTTAGGTTGGCAGCAATCGGCTTTTTCCTTATATGCTTACGCTTTGTATAGGCATATGTCCATTTCGTTGACTTTAACGAGTCCACTTGAGTCGACTGCGCGCATCGTTAATAGGCAATACCAGCGTGGAGACAGCAGCCATAAGTGCCAGAACACATTCAACAAGGTGAGCTCCAATGGAAGCCATGGGCATAAAATAAGAATGACTAAAAACGTAATAGATGTCGTATGCAGCATAATTTTTGTGAGATATCTTAGGCTGATGAATTGCTGTGGGAGTGGCAAGTAACCAATCCATGGCATACGCCACCGCCAAGCCCATCTCCCTTTATATGTGTACCGATCTATGATGAAGATAGATCGGCCTATTACATAATGGAGCCATGCAATAAGCACACAAGAAGCAGCAACATAGCCGATACCGATGAGGCTATGTTGGTACAGTGCGACTGCGGTACACAGTGCAGCTAACGTGGAGAAGGCGATGATGAAAGGCTTCGCTAAACGAACTCTCTTCAGCAGCTGATAATGATAAAATGTTCGCTCCATTTGTTCATTGCGTATGGTTGACATTGAGCGAACCCTCCTTTTCAAGTTGAACAATAACTTATATATCGGTATTTATTCTATGAAAATGTAGAAGGGATAGAAATTGAAGGAGAACTTCAAGAAGATCAAAAATGTTGAAAAAGGGTTCAAACCGTACAAACACCAATACCAACAATCGATCATACATATATAAAAACATTTGAAACCGGCTATGAAACTGGTATATATCCATAGATTTAAGGGCATACTTATCATATAACCGCTAAAGGTGGGATTGACATGGAACGTCAGGATACACACTGCATTGTGTGCGGTGAAGCGACGAATGACGGCATAATGGTCGTCAATCAGTTTATTTGTACAGCATGTGAGCAAGAAATGGTTAAGACCGATGTGCAGGATCTGAAATATTCATTCTTCATTCATAAGCTAAAGCGATTATGGCTGCACACGAACGTGTAAGATAGCTCCCCTTGATTTGCTTACTCGTTAGGGCCCGATTCAGTGGGCTCTTTTTGCTTTTTATTGAACAAGAGATGAAGAAGTACACAATTTACGTTACAATAAATGAAGCAATAATAAAGGGGCAACCTTGATGAATATACGTAAGGGCACTTCTCACTTGACGCTTGATGTGCATGAGCAACTGCGAGCGCCACTTGTGGAAGCTTTACTTCAATATGATAGAAACCGGCACGCATCTTTCCATGTACCAGGTCATAAGGATGGACATTGGTATGAGCAAGCGGGGATTTCCTTATCTGAGCAGGGAGAATGGAGTATGCTGCTTCAGAGGATGTCACAACTGTTATCGATTGATGTGACGGAAGTAGAAGGTACAGATGATTTGCATCATCCGACAGGAGCGATTGCAGAGGCGCAGCAGCTAGCTGCGAAGTTGTTCGGTTCTGAAGAGACTCACTTTCTTGTAGGGGGCAGTACGGTTGGCAATATTGCACTCCTTATGAGCTGCTGTATTCAGCCGGACGATATTGTACTCGTACAGCGCAACGTGCATAAGTCTGTATTACACGGGCTTATGATGGCAGGTGCAAGAGCTGTATTCCTTACACCACAGATGGATACGGCAAGCGGTCTTGCTACTGCACCGACCAGTGAAGCGGTAGAGAAGGCACTTCAGGCATACCCAGAAGCGAAGGCTGTATTCGTGACGAATCCGAATTATTATGGAATGGGGATTGATCTCCGTCAACTTGTGGCTATTAGTCATCGTTATAATATCCCACTGCTGGTGGATGAGGCACACGGAGCACATTATGGGCTCCATCCCGCATTTCCAGAATCCGCTCTGCAGGCAGGTGCGGACGGTGTTGTACAGTCAACGCATAAAATGCTTGGGGGCATGACGATGAGTGCCATGCTTCACGTTCAAGGGGCTATGCTTAATCGAGCAAGGCTGAAGAAGCTGCTTACGATGCTGCAGAGCTCTAGCCCTTCCTATCCTTTAATGGCATCGCTTGATATCAGCCGCTATTATATAGCGCGAAATGGGTCAGAAGCGTTTGAGGAGGGTCTGAAGGCGGTTCAGCTCGTACGAGCTGCGATTGCTAATATGGACGCATTTGAGGTTATAGAGATACAAAGCACTCATTCGCAGTCCGCCTATTGCAGCCTTGACCCATTCAAGGTGACGATTCGATGCAGGGAGGGAATGTGTAGCGGTTATAAGCTGTTAGATCAGCTCGCTCTGCATGGGTGTATTGCCGAGATGGCCGAGTTGCGGCATACGGTGCTCGTATTCAGTCTAGGCAGCACATTAGAGGATGCGAAGCGATTAATTAGGGCATTGCAAGCGGTTGCTGTGACGTTGGACAACAACACTCCATATACTGAGATACAGGCGGATACCTATATGGAGATTACTGATGCGTCTGCACATCCGATTGTGATGGCTGGCGGGTATCGATTGTTCTCTGAGCCTGTATCCTTCTCGGTATATGAACAAGAGCCTGTACGAACGAAGCAAGTACTTGTGCAGGAGGCAATTGGGCACAAGGCAGCAGAGTCGGTGATTCCTTATCCGCCGGGCATTCCATTACTTTATCCAGGTGAGATTATTACAGAGAATGCAGCACAACAGCTGATCATGCTTGCACATGCCGGAGCTAAGTGCCATGACGCAGAGGATGAATCCTTGCGAACGATTCGTATTGTGGATACTGAAGAAGAGAAGGGAATTGAGGAATAGATATGAGTAAGCAGCAACGGGCAGAACGTCCCGGATGGTTGATTACACTGGAAGGTGGAGAAGGAGCAGGCAAGTCATCCGCGATTGAACTGCTGACGGATAAGCTGCGGCAGCAAGGAATGCATGTCGTAGTCACACGGGAGCCGGGAGGAGTCCGTATTGCCGAGAAGATTCGCAGCATTATCCTCGATCCTGTGCATACGGAGATGGATGCTCGAACAGAAGCATTGCTGTACGCTGCTGCCCGCAGACAGCATCTTGTGGAAGTTGTTATTCCAGCCTTAGAGCAGGGAGCAATCGTCTTATGTGACCGATTTGTTGACAGCTCACTTGCCTATCAAGGATACGCACGAGGACTCGGGATGGAAGATGTATGGGAAATCAATCGATTCGCGATTCACGATACAATGCCGGATATTACATTCTGGTTAGATATTGATCCACAGGCTGGATTGGCTCGGATTGCTGCTAATCAGTCTCGTGAAGTGAACCGGCTCGATAAAGAGAAGCTTGCATTCCACGAAGCAGTGCGCGAAGGGTACGAACGAATTGCTAAGCAGCAGTCGGAACGGATTGTGCAATTGGATGCTACACAGTCGCTAACGCAAATAAGTGGACAAATGTTCGACATTTTATGTGAGCGAACGCAGGATTTTGCAGGTCGGATGTATAAATAAGTAACATCATTCCAAACAGGGATGCCAAGAACTTTATTTTAAGGAGGATGACCAGGCATGAAGATGGTTGTAGCTATTGTACAAGACAAAGACAGCAATCGACTTTCCGGTGCATTAGTAAAGGCGAATTTTAGAGCGACCAAGCTGGCGAGTACGGGTGGATTTTTGCGTGCAGGCAATACGACGTTCATGATAGGTGTGGAGGATGATCAAGTGAGCACCGTCCTGAATGTCATCCGCAGCAACTGTAAGGTGAGAGATCAGCTTGTCACACCAGTAACTCCGCTCAGTGGTACTTCAGATTCTTATATGCCGCTGCCTGTCGAAGTACAGGTAGGGGGGGCGACCGTGTTTGTGCTCCCAGTAGAGCGGTTCGAGCATTTTTAACAATTCGTCCGCAATATTACGATATAATAGAAGTAATCCGCAGATGGATGGATTTCGATCGAATCATACTATGAAGCGAACTATTGCAGGTGATATGGAGTGAAAATTAACCCTGGATTTCGCCCCTTCGGCACGGATGTTCGTATGGGCGAATCTGTAACCAAGCCTGTCCAGCACAAGTCTTTTGCGGACATGATGAACAATCGTCATGATCAAGCGAGCAATGACGAGCTGCAGCAGAGGCTGCAGGATATTTATCAGCAAGGGGAACGACTGTCGAAGTCCATGACGATTCGTGAGCTTCGCATGTACCGAATGATGGTGAAGCGTTTTTTGGAGGATACAGTACGGCGGAACCTAAAAATTCGGGAAACGCGTGGATGGGATCGACGCGGCAGAAGCAAGCGATATCAGATCGTCGATGAGATTGACAGTGCTCTCATTGAATTAGCGGATCATCTGCTGGAGACGGAGCAAGGTAAAATTGATCTGCTTCATAAAGTAGGGGAAATTCGCGGGATGCTGATTAACCTATGCTTCTAGTCAAGCTAGGGAATTTCCCCATATCCCGTGACTAGAGCAGAGCTGCTTGCTCCGTATCGCATTCTGGTTATATATATGGAAGGAATACGCATAACATGTCGTTTGAACAAATTCTCGGACAGGATCGAGCTAAGAAAATATTGCAAAATGGTCTGCGCACAGACAAGGTATCCCATGCCTACTTATTCAGTGGACCGAAGGGTACGGGCCGGATAGCTGCTGCGCTAACCTTCACCAAGGCGTTATTCTGTGAACGCATGACAGATGATGCTTGTGGGGAATGTCTTTCTTGTCGGAAAATTGAGCACGGCAACCACCCTGATGTGCATGTTATTGCACCAGAGGGGCAGTCGATTAAGATCGATCAAATTCGCGAGCTGCAGCGCGAATTTTCCTACCGAACCCAAGCTACAGGCCGTAAAGTGTACATTATGGAGCAGGCGGAGAAGATGACCGTGCAAGCGGCCAACAGCCTGCTTAAATTTTTGGAGGAGCCAACAAGTCCTGCAGTGGCTATTCTGATTACAGAAAATGGACAAGCGATGCTGCCAACCATTCAATCCCGTTCACAGATGGTGCCATTTACACCGCAGGATCCGATCCTTATCTGTCAAACATTAGTAGCAGAGGGTTGTCCTGCTATATTAGCCCGTGCAGCTGTCTATCTTGTAAACGGCCTGGAGGCTGGGCGTGAGCTATGTGGACAGAATTGGTTTGCAGAAGTAAGAAACGTAATGTTACAATTAGGAAAGGAGTGCGAAGCAAGACTTCCTTCCGCACTTCTAACCGCACAGCAGAAGTTGTTTAAGACCGAGCTTGCTGAACATACGGACATGTTGTTCCGTTTGTTCCATCTCTGGTTTCGAGATATGTTGAATTACCAATACAACCGGCAGGAGAGTCTCGTCTTTATCGATCAGCTTGATACAATCAGCAAGCTGGCCTGGACGAAGTCGGCTGAAGGATGGATTCGGTGCATGGATGCGGCGACGGAGGCGCAGAAGCGGGTGCGCGCCAATGTAAGCCCGCAACTTGCTTGCGAGCAGTTTCTGGTTGGAATCCAAGGAGGTACTTGATTGTATAATGTAGTCGGCGTCCGTTTTAAGAGAGCGGGCAAAATATACTATTTCGACCCGGTCGAATGGCCGGTCCAGAGGGACCAGCATGTGATCGTCGAAACGGCGCGCGGCATCGAGTACGGCAAAGTCGTGATTGGTCCGAAGACCGTCGGTGAGAACGATGTGGTGCTTCCCTTGAAGAAAGTCATTCGCATCGCTAATGAAGCGGACGCTACATTGGTAGATGCGAACCGGCAAGCTGCGAAGGATGCGTTCGCAACTTGTATGGACAAGATTAAGGCGCATCAATTGAAGATGAAACTTGTAGATGTTGAATATACGTTTGATCGGAACAAAATCATCTTTTACTTTACGGCAGAAGGACGCGTGGACTTCCGCGAGCTGGTGAAAGACTTGGCTAGCGTATTCCGAACACGGATTGAGCTCCGGCAGATTGGTGTACGGGACGAGGCGAAGATGCTTGGCGGCATTGGGCCTTGTGGGCGCGTGTTATGCTGCTCCTCATGGTTAGGTGATTTTGAACCAGTATCAATTAAAATGGCAAAAGACCAGAACTTATCGCTGAATCCTACGAAAATATCCGGTTTGTGCGGTCGCTTGATGTGCTGCCTGAAATACGAGCATGACAATTATGAAAGCGTGAAAGAAGAGCTTCCTACAGTCGGCAAGTGGGTTGTTACCTCGATAGGAGAGGGCAAGGTCGTCGGTATTAATGCCGGTGAACGCAAAGTGCACGTCCAATTAGCCGATATCGGCAAGGTGAAAGATTTTGCTTTCGACGACGTTGTCATAAAATAAATAGCGGACATTTTCACGCTCTGGGGTGGGAACTTGGAGAAGAAAGACATTTTTGCGCAGATTCATGAATTGGAAACGCATATGGGAGACCTTCATCAAGAGCTTGGTGCGCTGAAACTCGTCGTCAAAGAGCTGCTGGAAGAGAATCAACGCTTGTGGATGGAGAATCAGCAGCTGCGCAAAGTACTGCACCACGAGCATCACGAGCACTTGGAAGTTGAACCTGAGGTGAAGGGAGACTCGGCACCCGCAGTACATCCTGATCCGAACGGGGATTCCAAAGAGAACGTGGTTGGCGAAGGGTATGATAATTTGGCGCGGCTGTATCATGAAGGGTTTCACATTTGCAACGTGTATTATGGACATTTGCGGACGGAAGGTGACTGTTTGTTCTGTCTGTCCTTCCTCAATAAATAACCGCGGCCGTAGGTCAGTGGGAACCGATAAGAGGGTTCCCCACCTACGGCTTTTTCATCATATTAGGGGCAATTTACAGCATAGCTGATGAGGAAATCCCTTATGAAACGTTATAGATATAGGTGTGAGTAGTACGTAAATGAAGATGATAAAGGCAGGGGCGTTATGGAGAATAGAAACGATGTGATCGGGCTGCATCCATCTGAGAGGCTCGACGATTTGCTCACTCATCAATTACGAATCATACAGAGCTCAGAGGTGTTCAGCTTCTCCATGGATGCTGTCCTGCTGGCTCGATTCGCTTCCGTGCCAACGCGTGGCCGGATTATGGATCTGTGCACAGGCAATGGGGTAATCCCACTGCTGCTGTCCACACGGACTAATGCGCAAATCGATGGATTGGAAATACAGCCAAGACTTGCGGATATGGCCAGCCGCAGCGTTCGGCTAAATGGCTTGGAAGAGCGAATACGCATTACCGAAGGGGATTTGAAGGCATTTACACCAGATGCAGAGCGTCCCTTTTACGAAATGATAACAGTGAATCCTCCCTATATGCCGTTGACGGCGGGTGATGTGAAAGAGAACGAGCATTATGCACTAGCTCGCAGTGAGGTCGCCTGTACACTGGAGGATGTGATCCGCACGAGTGCTAAGCTGCTGCGAACGGGCGGGAAGCTTGCCATGGTTCACCGTCCTAGCCGTTTGACAGATATCATAGCACTTATGCGGACATATCGATTGGAGCCGAAGCGTATTCGCTTCGTTCATCCACGCGAGGATGTAGAGGCCAATATGGTGCTGATTGAGGCCGCGCGAGACGGCAAGCCGGATGTACGGCTATTACCGCCGCTTATCGTATATAATGAAGGAAATGAATATCGTGAGGAATTAATGGATATCTATTATGGGAAAGCCTCGCAGCTGAAGGATGGATAATATGCAATTGACGGAACAATATAGCTACCAGCAGCAAGACAAGGAAAATGTAGGGGCATTATATCTTGTAGGGACGCCGATTGGGAATCTGGAAGATATGACATTCCGGGCCGTACGCATACTGCGGGAAGCCGATATTATTGCGGCGGAAGATACACGCGAGACGAGGAAGCTGTTGAGTCATTTCGAAATTACAGGGAAGACGCTGTACAGCTATCATGAGCATAACAAGCAGGCAAGCGGCCCTGAACTTGTGCGTATTATGGAAGAAGGCAAGCGTATCGCCCTTGTGAGCGACGCCGGATTACCCGCGATATCAGATCCGGGTGCAGATCTTGTTCAACTAGCTGTAGAAGTGGGTATTCCTGTTATTCCGATTCCTGGCCCGAATGCGGCCTTATCTGCCTTAATTGCGTCTGGGCTACCCACGAATCGTTTCACATTCGTGGGTTTCCTTCCGCGGGAGAAGAAGCATGCAGATACAGTGCTTACCTCACTCCGAATGGAAGCGGGAACGCTGTTATTCTATGAGTCACCGCACCGTATTGCGAAGACGCTCGATCGGCTAGCTTCCGCATACGGAGACAGCCGCCGGATTACGATTGCCCGTGAGCTGACGAAGCGTTTCGAACACTTCATCCGCGGTACGGTCGGCGAATGCATTGCCTTTGTAAGCGAGCATCCTCCATTAGGAGAATGTTGTATCGTCGTCGAGGGCGCTGATGAGAATGGAGCTTCTCAAGATGCGGGACAAGCATGGTGGCACGAATTGACGGAAGAAGAGCATGTTGCGCATTATGAACGTGAACAGGGAGTATCACGCAAGGATGCAATGAAACTGGCAGCCAAGGATCGCGGTGTATCCAAACGAGATATCTATCAGGCTTTGTTATAGAACAAGAATGGATACAATGGATCATATGTGAAATATGCAGACAATAGAGGGGAAACCGTTGCTGTAAAACAAAAAAAGACCTCCATGGTGGGTTCAAAACCATGGAGGCATCAAGGAAGATATAAAAAGGTTAGAATTAACATATGTGATTAGAGCTATTATAACCTATTTTTTTATTTTGTCACAGGTTGTGGTATTTCTGATATACATTCGTGACAAACAATTTTTCCTTTAAAGTATGTAACGTTCTCTGCATTGCCGCAGAAGATGCATGCTGGCTCATATTTCTTAAGCATGATGCGCTCTCCGTCAACGTAAATTTCTAGCGCATCCTTTTCACCGATACCAAGGGTGCGGCGAAGCTCGATCGGAATGACGACACGACCTAGTTCATCTACTTTACGGACGATACCAGTGGACTTCATCATAGTTCAACGCTCTCCTCTTTGCTTTAGCATGAAATGTCATATTTCGACAAAATTCTTTTTGGCTGATTCTTATCGTACCAACCATTCCCAAATTAGTCAACCTAAAAAATGTATACTTGGCGTGCTAATTTATGGATTTTAGGTTTTTTTAGCTTATATTAAGCTGTTTTTAACGACGTAGCGTACACTTTTACACTCGTATGGTATTTTTTATGCAAAAATAAACAGAAACAAGAATAAACCAAATCTTTTCGACAATAAGGCAGACTATGTCGAAAAGGTTCGAATCGAAAGGAGTGATTTTCAATGTTATTAGAGGAAAAAGTGTTCAAGGATCCGGTTCACAATTATGTGCATGTTCAAGATCGAACAATTTGGGATTTGATTAACACGAGGGAATTCCAGCGGCTCCGCCGCATTCGCCAATTAGGAACTTCCTATTTAACATTCCACGGAGCAGAGCATAGCCGCTTTTCTCATTCTCTGGGCGTATACGAGATTACTCGGCGGATTATTTCTCAATTTGAACGAAACCAATATGAGGACTGGCCGCAGGAAGAGAGGCTGGTTGCCTTATGTGCTGCATTGCTTCATGATGTGGGCCATGGACCATTCTCTCATTCCATTGAAGAGGCCTTCGATATGTTTCATGAAGATTGGACATACCGCATTATAATAGAAGATACCGATATCAACCGCGTGCTGAGACAAGTAGATCCACAGCTCCCAACCAAGGTGGCATCAGTGATTCGTAAGACATATGAGCGGCCGATTGTCGTGAATTTGGTATCCGGCTCCCTTGATGCGGATCGTATGGACTATTTGCTGCGGGATGCATACTTTACCGGTGTTAATTACGGTACATTCGATATCGATCGTATTCTAAGGGTGCTGCGACCGCTTAAGGATCGGATTGTAGTCAAAGAGAGCGGCATGCACGCAGTAGAGCATTACTTGCTAGCTCGATATGAGATGTACTGGCAAGTCTACTTCCATCCGGTAACCCGAAGCTCGGAGATGTTACTGCGCCTGATTTTCAAACGAGCCAAAGAATTGTATTTGGGTGGATACACTTTTCAATATTTCCTCTCTCCACTAGATTCTTTATTTGAAGGAACGATTACGACGGAACAATATGTCCAAATGGATGAGGCATTTGTGCAGACCGCATTCATGCAGTGGACAAGGGAGAAGGATGAACGTCTCGTTGACTTGTGCCAGCGATTCATGGAGCGTAAACTATATAAATATATTGAAATCGAACAGATGGATGACGATTTACAGGAACAATTGCGGGCAGAGTGGTCGCAAATTGGGCTTGATCCAAACTATGAACTTATGTTCGATTCCCCCTTCGACAAGCCCTATGATGTATATCGAAAGGGAGATGCCCGTTCACAGCAACATATTATGCTATGGGGACGGGATCAGCAAATTGTAGAGCTGTCCAAGAAATCGGATATTGTACGTTCCATTAGCGGCATTCGCCGTGGAAAACACTATATCTATTTCCCAATGGACAAGCTTCTAGAAGTCTCGAATCACCTTACGGAAGATACAAGGCGTATGTTTATACGCCGCAACCATTAGATCGATTTACAAGAAGGAGCGCATAAACGTGTTATTTGATACGCATACGCATTTAGACAGCAGCAATTTTGACGAGGATCGCGATCAGGTTATCACACGGGCCGTTGAACAAGGGGTGACCCGTATGGTTAACATCGGGTTCAATCGAGAGACGATCCCGACGACGATGGCGTTGGCGGAGAAATATGAGTTCATCTATGCAGCTGTGGGCTGGCATCCGGTAGATGCGATAACGATGAAGCCGGAGGATATAGACTGGATCGCCAAGCTAACGGAACATGAGAAGGTTGTGGCGATTGGCGAGATCGGACTGGACTATCACTGGGATACTTCTCCGAAGGATGTTCAGCACCGTGTATTCCGCGAGCAAATTGGGTTGGCGCGAGAATTGAAGATGCCGATCATTATTCATAATCGTGAGGCGCACGAAGATGTAATCCGCATCTTGCGCGAGGAGAAGGCTCACGAAGTAGGGGGCATCATGCACTCCTTCTCAGGTAGCTGGGAAACAGCGAAGATGTGTCTGGATATGGGCTTCTACCTTTCATTTGGAGGACCCGTTACGTTTAAAAATGCAAAACAGCCGAAAGAAGTACTTGTTAAGGTTCCGAATGACCGATTGCTTGTGGAGACAGATTCCCCCTATTTGACTCCCCATCCGTTCCGAGGCAAGCGTAATGAGTCCGCATATGTGCGTCTTGTTGCAGAGGTTGCAGCAGAGCTGAAGGGTATGGAATTTGAAGAATTTTGCAGAATGACGACTCAAAATGCTATGACATGTTTTGACATCACGTGAAAACGGGCCAAAAACAAGTGAAAAAAAGACATCGGCCATAAAATAAGTGGATTTCATTATGAAAAACGGATTAAGTTACATTTTTTTAACCATTTTTCGCGAAAAACGGAATTGCTACTGTCTTTACAAGAAGATTGCAAACACGATATGATTTCTCACAGATGTTATTACACAATTCAATATTGTTCCAACTAATTCAGTATCGCTTAATCTCCATGAAGTGGAGAGCGGGGGAACCAGAGTGTGAACGACATGACATGAGTACATGTTCATTCACACGGATTAATTCCTTGGGGTGAATTAGGGACGACCGAGCCATGAGCCGGTTGGTTCCGATAGGGCGACTCTCAAGCCCGAACCCGACAGCTAACCTCGTCAGCGTACCGAGAGAGGGTTCCTCGCGTCCTACACTGTTGACGTTTGGGTTTCTATTACGGAAGCCGCGAAAGAGTCTCCTCTTACGAAGGGCTTCTTTTGTTTACTCTCAAACATTCTTTTTTTGAATAATGAGAATAAAGACGTCATAGGGTGTAAGAAATAGGAGGTGGGAGCAGCCAATACTGAAACGTTGGTACGGAGATTTCGGCATTGTCTTGAACGATTACATGCTCGTTTATGGCAAGTGAAGTCTCTCGTAAACATTCTTGAAATAGTCGCGTCAGATGGAATCATGCAGAGCACTCGACGGCGGGACTATGTAAGGAGGACCGAGAAATGGGACAGATCGTGAACAACGAAACCCATGAACCCCGATCATCCAGCATGTCACTCGCATTGCGATGGAAGCATGAAAATGTACGTGTTATCACCGTTATTGCAGCTGTAGCAATCGTGATCACATTAATAGCAGTCTTGACTTGGTATAATGTAACGAAGAAGACAGTGGCTGTGCTCGTTGATGGACAAGAGCGTTCAGTCGAAACTCGCCTAGATACGCTTCGCAATGTTTTGGATGAGCATGCGATAGCGCTTGGGGCATACGATGTAGTATCGAAGCCGCTTGATGCAGAAATTGCTGATGGAGATCGAGTTATTATTGAACGCGCTTTGCCTATCCAAATTACAGCGGATGGGAAGAAAGAAACACAATTTACGACGAAGAAGTCGGTGCATGATGCACTAACTTCGCTGCAAATCCAGGTGAATCCTGAAGATAAGGTATTCCCTTCTAAGCGTGCCTCTATTTCGAAGGACATGGACATTCGCATTGTTCGTGTCAGCAAGAAGATGGAAGAGCGTAAAGTGAAGGTTCCTTATCAAGTGGTGAAGCAGGCAGATGCTACTCTCCTTAAGGGGAAGACCAAGACGGTTCAAGATGGAAAAGAAGGCTTGGTTGTCCAGAAAGTACAGAAAACGTACGAGGATGGTAAGCTCGTATATTCGCAGATGGTCGACAAATCCGTTCATACAAAACAAGTGAATCAAGTGATAGCCTACGGAACGAAGAAGGAACCGGAAGTTGCTGTTCTGTCAATGAACGCGCAGGAAGACGATTCTGACAATGTTTCCAGTGGCGACAAAGATTTTAACTATAAAAAAGTGCTGAAGAACGTTCAACTGACGGCGTATACGGAATCTGAGGGATCGGCTGGTGCGAAGACAGCATCTGGCGCGATGGTATCAGAAGGTCGTACTATCGCGGTTGATCCGAAGGTCATTCCGCTCGGCTGGTGGGTATATATCGAAGGGATTGGATTCAGACGTGCTGAAGATACAGGTGGCGCGGTCAAGGGGAAAATTATCGATGTATACTTCGACAGCAAGAAGGCGGTCAGCAAGTTCGGACGCAAGAAGGGGTACACCGTATACGTGGTTGGCCCAGTCAAGCCGGAATCGAACTAATGCACAAGGTATGCAGCCGTGTGTAATTAGGATATAGTAATGAATAATGATTTATGTCATGCTAAGAAGAGGGGACACCCTCTTCTTTTGTTGTTTATTTATGAATGGAAAGTAAGGGAAGGATGCGGAATTAGGAAGCAGCCTTGTGGTGAGAGGAGCAAGCATATTGATACGCGAAGTAATAGTTGTAGAAGGCAAAGATGATACCGTTGCCATTCACCGTGCCGTTGAAGCGGATACGATTGAGACGGGTGGATCGGCGATTAATGATACAACGATAAAACGCATCGCATTGGCCCAAGAGCGCCGAGGCGTTATTATTTTTACGGATCCAGATCATGCAGGGGAGAAAATTCGGAAGACGATAGCCGAACGTGTACCTGGGTGCAAGCACGCTTTCCTGCCTAGACATGAGGCGATAGCTAAAGGGGATCTTGGTGTGGAGAATGCAAAGCCAGAAGCGATTCGCCGTGCCTTAGAGCAGGTTCGCTCCGAGATGCCAAGCATGACGTCAGAGTTGACGTGGACGGATCTCGTGGAAGCGGGATTGACGACGCATGCAGGCTCTGCGGAACGCAGACGGCAGTTAGGTGAAATATTGGGCATTGGATACTGCAACGCGAAGCAGATGCTTAAGCGCTGCGGTGTGTTCCAGATCGGACGAGAGGAATTTGAGAACGCCTTGCGGAAGCTGAACCAATTCGAGCAGGGACAATGTGCAGAAGGAGAATAGATAGAATGACGCAGACGAAAATAGATATTGCAACACCGAATCGCACGAAAGACATTATACGCAAGCATGGGTTTTCATTTAAGAAAAGCTTAGGGCAGAACTTCCTAATTGATATGAACATTTTGCACCGTATTGTGGATGCTGCAGAGCTTGATGATGTGACAGGTGCCCTGGAGATTGGGCCTGGGATTGGTGCGCTTACGGAGCAGCTCGCTAAGCGCGCTCGTCGTGTAACAGCAGTCGAGATCGATCAGCGCTTGCTTCCGATATTAGGGGAAGTGCTGGAGCCCTATGAACATGTCCATGTTGTACATGGGGATGTATTGAAGGTGGATTTGCATGAATTGTTCCGCGAACAGTTCCAGGATGTCGAGCGGGTAAGTGTTGTGGCCAACTTGCCCTATTATGTGACGACACCGATTATGATGAAGCTTCTGGAGGAGCGTCTACCGCTCAAGAACATCGTCGTCATGATTCAGAAGGAAGTTGCAGAGCGAATGGCAGCGAAGCCGGGAGGCAAGGATTACGGCAGCTTAAGTGTGGCTGTTCAATATTTTGCAGAGCCGGAGCTTGTATGCACCGTACCGCATACGGTGTTCATCCCGCAGCCAAATGTAGAATCTGCAGTAATCCGTCTACGTGTGAGACAGACACCGCCTGTACAGGTGAAGGATGAGTCGCTGTTATTCGATGTTGTACAGGCTTCGTTCGCTCAGCGTCGCAAGACAATTTGGAATAACCTGAAGGCTCGCTATGCCAGCAAGTGTGGGACAGACAGGCTGACGGAAGCGCTCGCTTCAGCACAAATTGAACCGAATCGCCGAGGGGAGACACTCTCGATTGAGGAGTTCGCTGTTCTGTCCGACGCGATCGGTCAAGCCATTGCACATGCAGAAGAAGAGGATCAAGCGGAATAACATAACATAATTTTAAGGCTTAGGCATCACCAATTTATGCGTTTGCCCATAGGATAATCGGAGAGGTGATTGATCCTATGAACCAACCAGTGAAGCAAGGGGATTTGGTCGTACGCAAGTCGTACGGTGGCGATATTACATTCCGTGTGGAGGAGATCTTCCGACAGACGGCGGTTATTAAGGGGACGGATTATCGCTTACTGGCGGATTCCCATGTTGAAGATTTAGTTAGTGTACCAAAGGCAACGATTGCGCGCCGCACAGAACAGGCTCATATCAAGATGCTGGAGTCTGTCGAAGTGCTTGAACAGCAGCGTAGGCAGCTGCATGAGCGCAGGCGGACGGAGCTTCCATTTGCAGAGATGCCCAATTCCATTTCAACCTTTGATATGCCGGGAACGGTACTCCATCTGGATGGAGACCCCGGATATTTACAGAAGAGCATGGCGATATATAATCAGCTCAACGTGCCGGCAGAAGGCCATTATGTGAATGAACGCAACATGACAGATACGTTGTATCGGCTGCTGCCGCGAGTGAAGCCGAATATAATCGTCATTACTGGACATGATGGTGTTTTGAAGAATGGCAGGTTCCGTGATCTGTTAAATTTGCAGAATTATAAGAACTCCCAGAACTTCGTCAATGCGGTACAGACGGCAAGGCAGTATGAGCGGCATCTTGATTTATTGACTGTGATTGCCGGGGCATGCCAATCTCACTTCGAGGCGCTTCTGCAAGCAGGAGCCAATTTTGCAAGTTCACCGGGCCGAATTATGATTCATGCGCTTGATCCAGCTTACGTAGCGGTTAAGGCATCATATACCTCGATTCGTGATACCGTACAGATTGGGGATATTGCGCCTCATATGGTCAGTGGCATTGACGGGGTGGGTGGCATTGAGACAAAGGGAAGTTATCGAGTGGGCATGCCGAAGTTGAAGGATTTATCGACATTGAACGTTACGCCAACCGTAATATAAGCGGCCTATGTATAAAAAGCAGAAAAAAGAACCAATTTAATAAATTTGGGCAAAAAAACACATTGACACGAAAACGGTGTTATTGTTATAATTAATCGTTTATTTGACAACACCTCTTGAATTGGTTATAATGGACAAGGAAAGAGGTGGTAGCTGTAATGGCGAAAAACGCGCTGTTTGAAATTCGTCGTTGTCTTGAAGCACATGTCGGTCAGAAGATTCTGCTCCGCGCCAATGGCGGTCGTCGGAAAACGATTGAGCGTACGGGCGTGTTGGAAGAAACCTACCCTTCTGTATTTATTGTTAAGTTGGACCAGGATCAGAACGCGTTTAAGCGGGTATCCTATAGCTATGCAGATATATTAACAGAATCGGTCCAAGTGACCGTATGCGCCGATAACGGCGAGTTGAAGATTGAATATGTTCGCGGTTAAGCGACATGACGGCAGCCTGTGAGGGCTGCCTTTTGTTTTTAAAGGAATATCATGAGCACGCACGGTCATGGTTCTCCCAGATGCTCCCCCATAAATCGGAACAGGAGTGTACGTATAATGGAGGCGGCTTCTACTTACATTAACGGTAGGCCGATGATTATGTCGTGCTTGCTGATGATATGAACTTTAAGGTAAGCGTGGGAGGTGCAGTGATGAGCCGAAGAAAGCGCAGCTTCATGTCTGAAGATCTGAAGGTGGAATTGGCTAAAGATCTTGGCTTCTACGATACGGTGTCCAAATACGGATGGGGTGCTATCCGTGCGAAGGATGCTGGCGATATGGTCAAGCGGGCCATTCAACTTGCCGAAGAGGCAGCCTCGAAAAAATAACGAGTCATGAACCTTCTATCCAGCGAGCATCGGATCTATTCCGCTCTGTTCGCTTTTTTTGTACGAAATCATGTTCATTGCCTGTATACGTACACATATGACTTGCACCATAGAGTCTGTTATAATAACGTAAGCGATCCGTAGGATAAAGAAGGGTGAACGCGAGTGAAAGTGTACGAGAAGGCGCCTGCCAAAATAAATTTGCTATTGGACGTGCTGCGTAAGCGCGAGGATGGGTATCATGACGTCGAAATGGTCATGACGATGGTAGACTTAGCGGACCGTCTCGAGATGGAGGAACTTCCTCGAGATACGATTATCATCTCCAGCCAAGCAGGTTACATACCGTTAGATGAGAAGAACTTGGCGTTCCAAGCGGCAAAACTAATTAAAGAACGTTATGAAGTGAAGCAAGGCGTATATATTCATTTAGATAAAAAAATACCAGTAGCTGCCGGACTAGCCGGCGGAAGCAGCGATGCTGCTGCTACACTGCGAGGCTTGAATCGATTATGGAAGTTAGAGATTCCCGATGAAGAGCTGCAGGTGCTCGGCGCGGAACTTGGGTCTGACGTCCCGTTCTGCGTGACGGGAGGGACTGCAATAGCTCGCGGCCGCGGAGAGGCGCTTGAAATGATTGAGCAGCCACCTCAATGCTGGGTTGTGCTTGCCAAGCCGCCGATTAATGTATCGACAGCTGATGTCTATGGGCGCCTTAGAGCGAATCAGATTACGGTGCATCCATCGCTCAATCAAATGCGCAGGGCGATACAGGCCCAAAGCTTCCAAGGGGTGTGTGAATCGCTTGGCAACGTGCTGGAGGATGTCACGCTGCCGCTCCATCCGGAAGTACAGCAGTTGAAGGATGCTATGCTTCGGCTCGGGGCTGAAGGAGTGCTGATGTCGGGCAGCGGCCCGACGGTATTCGGCCTTGTGTCTAAAGAATCTAAGATCGCAAGGATTTATAATGGACTGCGCGGTTTTTGCAAGGAAGTGTACGCGGTACGCTTGTTGGGATAACAGGCTTAAATAGATTAACGTGCGTCAAGAAGGCGAAATGGTTACAATTCAAGGATTGCTTGACTTGACAAGCGGCCTTCGTCTTGCTAACTAGCGTACATTCATGTAATATCTACAATATAATATTCGGTTTTGAGCGAGGAGTAATCATGAAAAAATTGAAGCGAAGCGCCCGTCTGGTTGAGATGACCCAATATCTGATGTCTAAGCCGCATACGCTCATACCGCTCACGACATTTGCAGAACGTTACGGTGCAGCCAAGTCTTCCATCAGCGAAGATTTGGCTATTATTAAAGAGGTGTTCGAGAGCGAAGGAACGGGAGATTTACTGACGCTGGCTGGTGCTGCAGGTGGAGTGAAGTTTATTCCGAAATGCACGCCAAATATCGCACTTCCTGTCATTGAGTCTTTATGCGCATCAATGGGGCATCCAGACCGGGTGCTTCCTGGGGGATATTTCTATATTACTGATATTTTAGGCCAACCGGCCTTGATGAACGATGTAGGTCGAATGTTCGCATCTGCCTTTGCAGGCTGCGATATTGACGTCGTGATGACGGTAGAGACGAAGGGGATTCCAATTGCCTATGCGACTGCTGCTCATCTGAACCTGCCAGTGGTGCTAGTACGTCGCGACCATGTTGTGACAGAGGGATCAGCCGTTAGCATTAACTATGTATCAGGATCGCAGAAGAGCATCCATACGATGACACTCGCACGGCGTGCCTTGAAGGAACGCTCACGTGTATTGATCGTGGACGATTTCATGCGTGCTGGTGGAACGATTCACGGCATGATGGATCTGCTGAAGGAATTCGATGCCACAGTAGCGGGTGTTGGCGTATTGGTAGAATCGGAGGATGTATCGAACGAAGAACGGCTGCTGACAGACTATGTTTCCCTCATTCGCGTTGGGACTGTAGATGCGCGGACTCGCCATATTATGGTGAAGCCGGGGAACTACTTCGATAAGGAATAAGCGATAAAGGACAATATTGATTGGGGAGGGTATTCATATGTCTCATGGATTAGAAGCAATTGCAACGAATCAAGCGCCTGCGGCCATTGGCCCATACTCACAAGCAATGAAGCTGGGCAACCTCTTGTTCACTTCGGGTCAAATTCCGTTGACTGCACAAGGTGTGCTCGTGGAAGGCGGCATTGAGGAGCAGACACATCAAGTGTTCTCCAACTTGAAGGCTGTGCTTGCAGAAGCAGGTACTTCTTTCGATAAGGTAATTAAGGCTACTGTTTTTATCAAAGACATGAATCAATTTGCTCAAATCAATGCTATCTTTGAATCGTACTTCGGTAATCACAAGCCTGCACGCTCCTGCGTAGAGGTAGCGAGACTTCCGAAGGACGTACTTGTCGAAATTGAACTGATCGCAGCGATATAAATCGAAGCTTGTCGAATCCGTTAAAGACAGGCATAATTTTTTAAAAAAAGTTAGATTATTGGCAAATTTAAGAAGGATTTCTCATGCGCGTGTGGAATTATACACCAAGTCTCGATGGAAAAAGGTGGTGAACACACGTGCAAATTACTGATGTAAGACTCCGCCGCGTCAACACAGAGGGGAGAATGAAGGCAATCGCATCGATTACGATCGATAATGAGTTTGTCGTTCATGACATTCGTGTAATCGACGGCAACAATGGCATGTTTGTAGCGATGCCGAGCAAGCGGACTCCAGATGGCGAATTCTGCGATATTGCTCATCCGATTTCTTCGGCGACTCGCGAGAAGATTCAAGCTGCTGTATTGGCTGAATACGAACGCGCTGCTACGGAAGAGGAAGTTATCGAAGAGGGCGCGTAGTTTTATGATTTTATAATTGGGGTTGCAAAGAAAGAGAGCCAATCATAGGGGCTCTCTTTTCTTTTTCTCCATAATGAGATATATTCTTCTATGGAGTAAAGGTAGAGCAGGAGGTCGGACGCTTTGAAAAGAATGGCCATTGTGCTTGCTGCCGGACAAGGCAAACGCATGAAGTCAAAATTGTACAAGGTGCTTCATCCCGTATGCGGGAAACCAATGGTAGGGCATGTTCTTGATGCTGTCGAAAGTGTGGATTGTGAGCGCACAGTCGTCATTGTAGGACATGGAGCGGAAGCAGTACAGCAATTCCTGGGAAACCGCGCCGAGTACGCCTTGCAGGCGGAACAGCTTGGTACAGGACATGCGGTTAAGCAAGCGAAGGCGCTTCTTGATGGTGAGGAAGGAACGACACTTGTCATTTGCGGCGATACACCGCTGGTGACACCAGAAACGTTGGCTCAGTTGATGGAACTGCATAACCGCGCTCAGGCGTCAGCGACGATTTTGACGGCTGAACTGAATGATCCGACAGGTTATGGTCGCGTCATTCGCGCAGAAGACGGTTCGGTCTTGAAAATTGTCGAACAAAAGGATTGTACGACCGAAGAGCAACTCGTGAAGGAGATCAATACGGGCACGTATTGCTTTGACAATGTGAAGTTGTTCGCGGCGCTGGAGCAGATCAGAAATGATAATGCCCAGCAGGAGTATTATTTGACTGACGTAATCGGCATCATGAAGGCACAAGGAGATATAGTGCAAGCATATTGTACGCCGGATAACAGTGAGGCAATCGGCGTTAATGATCGCTTGGTGTTGTCTGAAGCGGAACGCTTCATGCGTGAGCGTATCAATAAGCGCCATATGCTGAATGGTGTAACGATTATTGATCCTGGCAATACGTATATCGAGTCTGGTGTTGTCATCGGAGCGGATACGATCATTGAACCAGGGACAAGCCTGCGTGGCAACACGTCGGTTGGCGGCGAATGCGTTATTGGGCCGAACAGCGAGATTGTTGATTCTACAATCGGCGATCAAGTGCATATCAAGCAATCTGTACTCAGTGAAGCGATTGTAGGCGACGAGAGTTCAGTTGGTCCATTCGCTTATTTGCGTCCAGGCGCACGTCTTGGCAAGCAGGTGAAAGTCGGCGACTTCGTGGAAATTAAAAATGCGTCGCTTGATGATCAAACGAAGGTATCGCATCTCAGTTATATTGGTGATGCCGAAGTAGGGAAGAATGTAAATGTTGGATGTGGCGCGATTACGGTCAACTATGACGGCTTCAATAAGTCGCTCACTCAAATTGGCGATGATGCGTTCATTGGCAGCAATGTCAACTTGATTGCACCTATCAAAGTGGGCACTGGCGCTTACGTCGTTGCCGGATCAACGATTACACATCCTGTACCAGATAATGACTTGGCCATCGCTCGTGAGCGTCAAGTAAACAAGCCAGGGTATGCGGAGAAGATTCGCGCCCGCGCAAAAGCAAAAAAAGAACGAGAAAAGTGATCGATAAGGTTGCACTTTTCATTCAATATCGTTTAGCATGGTATTGAGAGCCTTTTTAGTTGAGACCATGTAGGGATAGACTAAGCAGCACCATTAACGGACAGTATTAAAACAACGATGAACAAGAACCGGCACGGAGGGTTTTTAATATCATGACGTATTGTGATTCCAAGTTGAAAATTTTCACTTGCAACTCCAATCCTAATTTGGCGAACAAGATTGCAGAATACATCGGAATTCCGATGGGAGATGCAGAAACGAAGAGCTTTAGTGATGGAGAAATCCAAGTTAAGTTGTCTGAAAGTGTACGCGGTTGTGACGTTTACGTCGTTCAATCGACATGCGACCCGGTCAATGACAATTTGATGGAGTTGCTTGTAATGGTGGACGCATTGAAGCGTGCATCGGCAAAGAGCATTAACGTAGTTATCCCTTACTATGGCTACGCTCGCCAAGACCGTAAAGCGCGTTCGCGCGATCCGATTACGGCGAAGCTTGTAGCGAACTTGATCGAGACAGCAGGAGCTCATCGTGTCATTACGATGGACTTGCATGCCACACAAATTCAAGGATTCTTTGATATTCCTGTGGATCATATGCTGGGTGTTCCAATTTTGGCACAATATTTCCGCTCGAAGCAACTCGAAAACGTTGTTGTCGTATCGCCTGACCATGGTGGTGTGGTACGTGCGCGTAAATTGGCTGACTTCCTGAATGCGCCGCTTGCCATTATCGACAAGCGCCGTCCAGAGCCGAACGTTAGTGAAGTTATGAATATTATCGGGGATATTAAAGGCAAGACAGCGATCATTATCGATGACATTATCGACACTGCTGGTACGATCGTGCTTGGTGCGAACGCATTGGTTGAAGCAGGAGTGAAGGAAGTCTACGCTTGCTGCACGCATCCAGTATTGTCCGGACCTGCGATGGATCGTCTGGAGAAATCGCCATTTAAAGAGGTTGTTGTAACGGATACAATTCCGATTACACATGAAAACCCATCTAGCAAGTTACACGTACTGTCGGTTGCACCGTTAATGGGTGAAGCGATTATTCGTGTTCACGAAGAATTGTCTATCAGTAAATTGTTTGAGATTGAATAAAGCGTGGGTCGAGTGACCTGAGCTGCACATTACGGAAGGGTTACGTCTTCGGTCTTCGCCGGAGAAGTAACCCTTATCGGCATTTGAATATGTCTGCAAATCAGTTGCGGATGCATGCAAAAAGCAGTTCAATCATCATATCGATGATCAATAAGGAAGGATGTAGCGCTCTTGAAGTGGATTGTAGGATTAGGTAACCCGGGAACCGAATATGCCGCAACCCGCCACAATATCGGCTTTATGGCAATTGACTCTCTTGCGGATCGCTTCGGCATTCAGGTACGTGAGAGCAAATGCAAGGCGTTACTAGGAGAGGGGCGCGTTGGAACAGAGAAGGTTGTTCTTATCAAACCCATGACGTATATGAATCTGTCTGGAGAGGCTGTTCGCGCATATATGGATTACTATAAGGCGGATATTGAGGATTTTATCGTTCTATATGATGATATGGATACAGAGCTTGGGAAGATTCGCTTACGCTATCAAGGGAGTGCGGGTGGTCACAACGGGATTAAATCGCTCATCCAGCATCTAGGAACGCAATCCTTCAATCGGGTTCGGATGGGGATATCTCGTCCGGAGCCTGGTCGGTCTATTGTAGATTATGTGCTGTCTACGTTCCCTAAAGCGGGTATGGATGACTTGAAGCAGACGGTTGAGCGCACTTGCGACGCTGTCGAATTCTCGCTCAAGCATTCGTTCGAGCAGACGATGGCGAAATTCAACGGATAATCTGATCGAAAAATATCGGTTTTCAGCACCAAGAAGGTTGCGGGAACTTGAAGCACATGCTTTCGTAGCGAGTTTTGCTCCGCAAAACTTGTAAGGAGCAACGGAGTGTAGGCGGGACTACATGAGCAGCTGAAATGTTTCTGCAGGAAACATACTTCGGAAGCATACGCTGTTAGAGGGTGAGAGCAAGATTCGCCGCCGAATTACTTCCTGAGAAACTTCGTGATCAAAACTGATATAGGCTAATGTGCCTTTCTTTTGGACATACTGAACGGTATAATCCAAGAATGGGAGGCATATACATGTCTGTGAATTACGTGTGCAAACATTGTCATACAATGATTGGGCGCATCGACGGGAATGGGATTGATGAGGAACGCCTCGGCTTCCACCGTCTTACCCCAGACGAGCGCCAACAATATATTGTTGTTCATTCCAATGGAGATGTAACCGTGCGGATGACATGTGAATATTGTACAGAAGCAATTCAGATGCATCCCGAGTTGTCTTTGCTTTCCTCCCCCTTGCAATGAGGGTATATGGGCAATGGGAGTTAGCGTCAGCCTTGGCTTGTCAGCCGAGGCTTATTTTGGATGAGGGTAACGTATATAACCTTACTAGTTATACCTTGTAGTATTTATTGTGGGTGAGAAAGAGGTGCCTATCTTTTGTTGAATGCACTCATGCAAGCTTTATCAGAAGAACGTGATATTGAATCGATTGCTGCGGGTGTCCGTGCAGGAATGAAGGAGCAATTGGTATCCGGCTTGTCCGGTTCAGCTCGTCAGGTGATGATGGCAGCACTTCAGATGCAGTTGGATCGTCCAGTACTCGTCGTCACACACAACATGTTCTCTGCACAAAAAGTAGCTGATGATCTGCAAGAATGTTTGTCGGCGGATCAAGTGCTCTTATATCCAGCCAATGAGTTGGTAGCTGCAGAAGCAGCGATATCAAGTCCAGAAGTGATTGCGCAGCGCATCGAGGTGCTTACCCGGTGTGCACATGGATTCCGTGGGATAATCGTAACGCCGTATGCGGGATTACGGCGCTTTTTGCCTGCCCGTGAGATGATGGCTGAGGCTGGCATATCTCTGTCGCTAGGCGATGAGCTTCCACTGGAAACCTTCTTGGCAGAGATGGTTGCGTGCGGCTATGAGCGTACAGAACGGGTCGAGGCCAAGGGAGAGATGAGCGTCCGTGGTGGGATAGTAGATATTTATCCAATCACGGCTCCTTATCCGTATCGAATTGAATGGTTCGATGATGAAATTGACTCCATTCGCTCATTCGATACACAGGATCAACGTTCTATCGATAAGTTGAAGCAATTGACGATACTGCCTTGCAAAGACTTAATTGCAGACGAGACACGCTTCGCCGCTGCGGCTGAGGCGACTTTTGCACGTCTCGAAGAACAGCTGGGCAAGATGTCCGATCGCCAAGTAAAGGAGAAGCTTGAGCGGGAAATCGGGCATGATATCGAACGAATGAGAGGTTCTGTATATTTTACAGAGCTCTATAAATACGTGGCGCTGCTCTATCCAGAGAAGCACACATTATATGACTATATGCCGAAGGACACGCTGCTTGTCGTAGATGAGCCTGCTAGAGTCATGGAGACAGCCAAGCAGCTTGAACGAGATGAACTGGAGTGGAGCACACATCTGTTGTCGAATGGCAAGACATTGCCAGCGCTGCCTCTAGGTGTGACATCTGACGTCGCGATGGGCAAGCGTCCATTCCAGACCGTATTTATGGCGCTGTTCCTTAGACAGGTTCCACATACGCAGCCTCAAAATATCGTGAACGTCATGTGCCGCTCCATGCAGAACTTCCATGGACAAATGAATGTCTTGAAAGCAGAAATGGAACGGTGGAAGAAGACGGGCGCTAACGTCATTATGCTGGCGAACGGTGATGAACGAATTGAACGGATGCGCCGTGTGCTTCAGGATTACGCAATACCTGAGCCTACGATCTTAAAGGGCAACCTGCAGACAGGCTTCGAGCTCCCGTCCATTCACCTTGTGGTCATTACGGAGGGTGAGATGTTCTCCGGCAAGCAGCGGAAGACACGCCGCACGGAACTGAACGCGAAGGTGGACAATGCGGAGCGGATTCGCAGCTATACGGAACTGAAGATCGGCGATTATGTCGTTCATCAGAATCATGGTATTGGTAAGTATATCGGAATTGGGACGCTGGATTTCAATGGTATCCATAAGGACTATCTGCATATTTTGTATGCGGGTGGGGATAAACTATCTGTCCCAGTGGATCAGCTTCATCTCATCCAGCGCTATGTAAGCTCGGAAGAGAAGGAGCCGAAGATCTATAAGCTGGGTGGCACCGAGTGGACGAAGGTTAAGAATAAAGTTCGTTCCTCCGTGAAGGACATTGCAGACGATTTGATCAAGCTGTACGCATCAAGACATGCATCTAGCGGTTATGCATTCGAGAAAGATACACCAGAGCAGCGGGAATTCGAGGATATGTTCCCCTATGATGAGACGCGAGATCAACTGCGTGCCATCGAAGAAATTAAGCAGGATATGGAGAAGGCGAGTCCGATGGATCGTCTATTGTGCGGTGACGTAGGGTATGGCAAGACGGAAGTTGCGGTTCGAGCTGCCTTCAAGGCCGCAATCGAAGGCAAGCAGGTGGCGATACTCGTACCAACAACCATCTTGGCACAGCAGCACTATGAGACGTTCCGTGAGCGATTTGCTGACTATCCATTTAATATTCAGGTTCTTAGCCGATTCCGTTCCCGCAAGGAACAGAACGAATCCATGAAAGGGCTGAAGTCGGGTGTTGTCGACGTCATTATCGGCACTCACCGCCTGCTCTCTCAGGATGTTGTTTTCAAAGATTTAGGATTGCTGATTGTCGATGAAGAACAACGTTTTGGCGTAACGCACAAGGAGAAGTTGAAAAAGCTGAAGATGAATGTCGACGTGCTGACACTGACGGCAACACCTATTCCGCGTACCTTGCATATGTCCATGCTCGGTGTCCGGGATTTGTCGGTTATCGAGACACCGCCAGAAAATCGATTCCCAGTTCAGACCTACGTGCTGGAATACAGCGATAATTTAGTTCGCGAGGCGATAGAACGAGAACTGGCAAGAGGCGGACAGGTCTACTTCCTGTTCAACCGAGTGCAGGGGATTCATCAGATGGCCGACCATATTAAAATGCTCGTGCCGGATGCCCGTGTGACGGTAAGCCATGGACAAATGTCCGAGACAGAGCTGGAGAAGACAATTCTCGACTTCTTGGATGGGGAATACGATGTGCTCGTCAGCACCAGCATTATCGAGACAGGCGTAGACATTCCGAACGTGAACACGCTCATCGTTCATGATGCAGACAAGATGGGTCTGTCGCAGCTGTATCAGTTGCGTGGGCGAGTGGGCCGCTCGAACCGGATTGCTTATGCTTACTTCACTTATCAGCGCGACAAGGTGTTGAACGAGGTGGCAGAGAAGCGTCTTCAGGCGATTAAGGAGTTCACCGAGCTTGGCTCTGGATTCAAAATTGCGATGCGCGACTTGTCCATTCGAGGTGCGGGTAATCTGCTGGGTGCGGAGCAGCATGGATTTATCGCATCAGTTGGATTTGATCTATACTCGCAGATGCTTGCAGATGAGGTGAACAAGCGCAAGGCGGAGATCGATGGTGTCGCTATTGAGGATCAGCAGGAGCTTACAACCCTCATCGACCTGAACGTAGATGCGTATTTGCCGCCGAATTATATTTATGATAGTATTCAGAAGATTGAGATTTATAAAAAGGTAGCGGGACTTGCTACATTGGATGAAGTCGAAGAACTGCGGGACGAACTCATCGACCGCTTTGGTGAACCACCTCTTGCTGTCCTTCAATTACTCGCCGTCGCTAGGCTGAAGCTTCATGCGAAGCAGTATGGATGGGAGTCGATTGTACAGCGTGGAGATGTGGTCACGATCAAGGTCCATTCTTCGGCGGATCCGTGGTTAGACCGCAAGAAGATGGCTGCCGTTGCATCTAAGCTCGACCGACGGATTAATGTCGATCAAGAGGCTTACGGTGCTGTGAAGTTCAATGCACGGGGCGTTGATGCGCTGCAGCTGTTAATGATACTAGAGCAATTCATGCAGGAAGCTAAGGGTGCCATCAAATCGAAGGGAGAATTGCAGAATGTTGCAAAATAACAAGACGCGTTCCAAGAAGTGGTTGTTGCTGGCATTGTCTGCGGTACTCGCCATATCCGTATTAGCCGGATGCGGCAATAAAGACGAGAAGTCAGCGGGCAAGGCAACCGACAACAGTAAAGTCGTTGCTACGTATGAGGGAGGACAGATTACACAGAATGATTTCGACAAAGAAATCTCGAACATGCTGTTCTTCTATCCGGAATACGAGCAGATCATTGGCATGGATCAATTCCGCGACTACTTCGTGAAGCAGCAAATCGCGTATCGCTATTTGGATGGCAAAGCACCGGAGAAAGCAAAGCAAACCGGTAAAGATAAAGCCAAAGAACAAATTGGCTTGATGAAGAAGCAAGTCGGAGACAAGCAGTTCAAAGAAATGCTGGACAAGCGCAAACTCACGGAAGAGGAAATTACGGAGTATATGGCGCGCATCTTGACAGTTGTACAGGATTACAACGGCAAGGTAACGGAAGATCAGCTCAAAGCTGAGTTCGAGAAGAATAAGAAAGAAATGACAACTGCTTCCGTTCGTCATATTCTCATTGGATTCAAGGACAAAGAAGGCAAAGAGCGCAAAAAAGAAGATGCTCTGAAGATGGCGAAGGATGTACAAGCTCGTCTGAAAAAGGGTGAGGACTTCGCGAAGTTGGCTGAGACAACGTCTGACGATCCAGGCTCCGCTAAGACTGGTGGTCTGTACAAGGACGCTGCTGTAGGTCAATGGGTACCGCAATTCAAGGAAGCTGCCTTGACATTGCCGCTTAATCAAGTGAGCGATCCAGTTGAGACAGACTACGGCTACCACGTTATGCGCGTGGAAGATCGTAAAGAGAAGGAATACAGCAAGTTGACAGAAGAAGAGAAGGAAGCATTGCGTACGCGCGCAGCTTCTGAGCTGATGAACAACTTCATGCAGAAGGATCTGGATAAGCTGATCAAGAAAATCGACCTTCCTAAGACGGAGACAAAGCCGGAAGAGAAGAAGGACGAGAAGAAAGATCAGAATACAGAAGCTCCCAAAGATACAAAAGCAGAATCAGGCAAGTGAAGGCATGCCGCGAGATGATGTGTCATCATCTCGTGCCGTAGCCCTTTCCCCTCAAGGGGAAGGGGCTATTTTTCGCGGATGGTATGGAAAAGGAATGAAATATTCATAAAAACAATAAAAAGTTTTCATTTCCGGTTTCATCCTCTAAAAATACGTTTATTTACATTTGTCATGGTTTGGGGGAAATTAGACATACTATGTTAGCGGCTATTCAAATTACTACCGGTCATAATTTGAATGGAGTGTCTTTTCCCTGTGTGCACAGAAGTAAAATGCCAAAGCAAATCCAACATTTCGCATTGATGTCGAAAAAGTTAAGCTTCGTTTCGACAAAATCAGAGGAAAACGCTAAAAAATTCCGCCATATTGATGAAAAATGTGAAAATTTTAAGAATTCGTTCTAAAAAAATGTCGGTTAGTGTCGAAAAATGTGATTTTTTTTGCAACTTGGATGGCATTACCTACGTATGATGTGTATGTATAAGAACTTGGGAGCAGATGAATACTATGGTCAGTATTACAAACCATTCCGCATCCCTCCTAATTAACAATAATACAGTAGATCGAAAATACTTACTGAAAGCGGGGCAACTCATAATGAAAGCTACTGGAATTGTTCGTCGTATCGATGACCTCGGACGTGTTGTAATCCCTAAAGAAATTCGTCGCACTTTGCGCATTCGCGAGGGAGATCCTCTTGAAATTTTCGTTGATCGTGATGGAGAAGTTATCCTTAAGAAATATTCCCCAATTGGTGAATTGGGCGACTTCGCTAAGGAATATGCGGAATCCTTGTATGAGAGCACAGGACATATCACAATGATCTCTGACCGTGATAATGTAATCGCAGTTGCTGGCGGATCGAAGAAAGAATACATGGACAAGCAAATCGGGATGTTGCTTGAGAACTGTATGGAAAACCGCAAGACAATGATCGAAACGAACGCAGGCAATTATGAAATCGTAAAAGACAGCCAAGAAGCTTTCTCTTCTTTCGTTGTTGCTCCAATCGTTGCTGGTGGAGATCCTATCGGTACAGTTGTTATGCTTAACAAAGACGACAGCGTGAAAATGAGCCAAATGGAAGTGAAAATGTCGGAAACGGCTGCTGGCTTCCTTGGTAAGCAAATGGAGCAGTAATCCGAAATTTGCTAACGAAAGTCCCCTGCTCATACAGGATGCGTGTAAACGCAGCTTGAGAGATGCAGGGGCTTTTTTTTGTGCTCCAACCTTCAATATCCAGTTATCCCCACGTCATTGCAGAGGCTTATTGATATGCCGTATTGTTTTTTTTGTTGGGCAGGAGCGCTGAAAATGCGAGATTGCAGAGTGCTGCAGCTTCTATGCATGGAGCTTTCCCAGTAAGGAGGAATTGGCCTGTCTTGGTATGATATAATACGTTACGAATGTTAGAGATGGGCGGGGATGATGGGTTGAACAAACGAACCCCCCGAGTTGCGGGGCAAGTTATGTCTGGCGCTTTATTGCTAGGCATGGCGACGATAGTGTCGAAGGTGATCGGAACACTGCAGAAAATCCCGCTGCAAAATATCGGGGGAGACGGTGTATTCGGCATATATAACGCAGTATACCCGTTCTATGTGCTGCTAGTAGCGATAGCTAGTGCGGGTATTCCAGTTGCGGTAGCACGGCTCGTGGCAGAATGCGAGGCTGCTGGGGATGAGATAGGCTCTGAACAGGTACTCCTAGCCTCCGGTCTGCTCATGACGGTTACTGGGATTGCTGGGTTCTTCGCTATGTTGGCTGGCGCAGAACAGATAGCCAGTTGGATTGGCAATCAACATACGGTGGCCGCTATCCAGAGCGCTGCCTATGCGCTGCTTGTAATGCCGCTTGCCGCTGCTCTTCGAGGCTACGATCAGGGCAGTGGAAGGATGACGTCGACAGCTGTATCGCAGGTTGTCGAGCAGACAGGACGCGTGGCGGTCATGATCGGGCTTCTGCTGTACTATAGTCATCTGGGCGCAGCGGATGAGACGATCGCTGCAGGAGCTACGCTTGGATCATTTGCGGGTGGCCTATGCGGGTTGCTAACTATGATGATCTTCCGCTGGAGGGAGAAGCGTAGAAACCGCAGTCGACTGCGGAAAAGGCCGCAATTAGGGATGAAGCAGCAGGCAGGTGCCATCTGGAGCTGGATTCGGAAGCTGACTTGGACTGCACTGCCAATTTGTTTAGGTGCAATTGTGCTGCCAGCGGTAAATGTAGTGGATGTATTTACGGTGCCTCGGTTTCTACTGCAGCAAGGGTGGAGTGAGGCAGAGGCACTCGCACAGTTCGGCGTGTACAGCCGGGCGTATCCACTTGTGCAACTTGTCACAATGGTTGCGAGCTCGCTTGCTGT
>NZ_JMDX01000051.1:0-30878 GCF_000935845.1 Paenibacillus sp. E194 | reverse complement strand
ATGGCTGTTCGGCACCGGTCTTGCCGTTATGATTAGCATGAAGCTGAATTGGCAGCTTGGCTGGTTCTTATCCCTGCTTATCATCGGAGTGACGGGAGCGGGGTGGTCTGGTGCGCGCTGGAGAACGGTACTCGTTCTGCTGATTGGCTTCGCGCTGCCGCTCTTTCTATTCCAGTGCCTAGTCCTGCCGGGTACCAAGATTCGGTTTACGATTCTCGGATTGAATCTGACCGAGGAAGCGTGCCGTACTTCGCTGACGCTGACGCTGCGTGCATTGACGCTGTTCCTGTCGTCATTGCTATACGCTACGACTACAGAGCCGCGCGATGTTGTCACGGCGTTGTCCCATCATCTAAAGCTGCCGAATCGCTTCGCGTTCGCCGTTGCCATCGCGCTGCGCTTCGTCCCTCTTCTCGCTGAAGAAGCGCGTAATATTCGCGAGGCACAGCGGATGCGTCAGCTTACCGCGCCGCAGGGGATTGGTGAGCGAATGCGTCTAGCGGGACAATATGTCGCTGCGGTTACGTCCAGTGTGATGCGCCGCGTTCAAAATGTAGCGACAGCAATGGAAGTGAAGCAATTCGGGGCAAGTGCTGCTCGAACGTCATGGAGAACTTTGCGTTTTACTGCGTTTGGGATCAGCTTTGCGACTGCGGCTGTAGGAGCTATGACTGCGACAATTCTTTTGGGTTAACAAAAAACGTACACAATGTCGATAGATTTGACTTGCATTTCCATGCTATCCCTTGTAACGTTAATGGTAGTTTGTCTGTTGTGGGTTAACATATACCAGTATCACAACGTTACATAAGTAGAAGAATTGGGGATGAGTCATCTATGAGAATGGGTAATGGAACAACTACAATGAACGAATCTCGTTTCTCGCTCCGTTCCCTTACACTAGCGGATTGGGTGCTGATGGCATTGCTTGCAGCTGCAAATGGTGTAATGACGACCGGATTATCTTGGGTAAATAAGCTGCTGCACTCTGTTGGTGGACCGATGCTAACATCAACGATCGTCGGCTTGTACATGATATATGGTTTGCTTGCGATATATGTTATCCGTAAGCCAGGGGCAGCGTTGGTAACATATTCGCTTGGCGCTTGTGTACAAATCTTAATGGGAAGCGCATATGGGGCTTGGTCTTGTATTGCTGCGGCATTATGCTATGCGGTTGTTATTGAACCGTTGTTTTATGTATTCCGTTACCGTCAATACAATTGGTTCACCATGCTGTTCGTAGGTACAGCAGCAGTACCGCTGTGGTTCGTGGTTTCAGCCTTTATGTTCGGTTATATCCACTATGAGATGTGGGTGCTTATTGCAACCTTAATTATCCGCTGTATAAGCGGGATGTTGCTGTGCGGTGCTCTAACCAAGATTATTGGGGATCGGATTGCTTCTACGAGAGCAATGCGCCCATTCGCACTAGGAAGAGAGTCACGCGGGCAGTAGTATGGTAGTAGTATGGTAGGGGGCCAGTCTAATATGAGAATCCTACAATCTAAGGAGGTCATGCGCGCTGAGCGTGTGGCCTTTACTTATTTTGGCGAGTCTGAACCCGTATTGCAGCCATGCAGCTTCTGTATCAATTCTGGATCTGTTGTGCTTCTGGCAGGGGGAAATGGGAGCGGTAAGACAACGCTCCTCAAGCTGATGGCCGGTGCAATGCAGTCGCATGAAGGCCAGCAGCAAGGTGAATTGAGCTGCGGCATGGTGCAGGATGGACAGGCGCTAATTAGGGGCTTTATCCTGCAGGAGGCCAAGGAGCAGTTTGTGATTGGTACGGTTGAGGATGAGTTAGCCTTCGCACCCGAGAATCTTGGCCTGCTGCGAGAGGTCATCCATAGTAGAGTAGAAGAGCAGCTCGATAAGGCTGATTTGCGTCAACTGCGCTTACGTCAGGTTCAGCAGTTGTCAGGAGGCGAACAGCAACGTACAGCTGTTGCTTCTGTATTGACGATGGAGCCGGATGTACTGCTTATTGATGATGCGTGGAGTCAGATGGATAAGGAATCTAGGCTCCGTCTGTCAGAGCAGCTTCAAGCTTGGCATAGTCAGGGTAGGACGATAGTATTAGCCGTATCGCGCCTAGATGAGCTGTCAGACGAGTGGCAGCATGGTTGGATACAAGATGCACAGCTTCTTCTGTTGCATAACGGGAGAATGGTGTATGATGGAAAGATGCCTGAATATCCCGTAAGGGATGGTTTGAACGGTCTATCCCGTCCGAAGGATGAGCTTCGCTGCTTGGAGCTCTGTTATGAGGCCGGCATTATGCCTCCGAAGTGGGAAGGAAACGCTGAGACAGCTGCTATGTCCATGCAGGTGCCAGCCATTGTAAAACAGGGGAATGCTGAAGAAGATGCTGCTGTACGAGCAGAGTGTGCTGGAGGCAAGTGTAGTAGAATAGGCGAAGAAGAAGTCATTCTGCACTTATCGAAGGTGAGCTATCGGTATCATCCTATTGCTCGTCGTGATCAGAAGCGCCAGCAGACAGAGGACGCGCTTCACAACGTTACCTTCCAGCTTAAGGCAGGGCGATGTATGCTGCTGACGGGCAAGAACGGGTCGGGGAAGTCAACCTTGTTCCGCCTTATAACTGGCGGCTTGTCGAAGCGCTCCGGCAGCATGGAAGGTGAATGGTGGATTGCAGGCCAATTGGGGCAGAAGCTGCGATCCTTTGAAGTGGCAAGACTTATTGGATTCACAGCACAGCAGCCCGAATCGGGCTTCTTTGCAGCGTCCGTGCAAGAGGAACTGCGAGATGCTCTCCATGCAGCGAATCAATGCGGACGATTGCGTATAGAAGGACAGTCTGCGCAAGGCCAAGCTGTCTACACGCATGAACAGGTGGAACGGGAAGTGGAATATCGCTTGCAGCAATATTGTCTATGGGATGTGAAGCATCTGCATCCGCATGATATGCCAACTGGATTGAAACGGCTGCTCAGTCTAGCAATTGCTTCCGCGCACGAACCTGAAGTCATTATGCTGGACGAGCCAACCGCCTCCTTGGATGCAGTGCATGCATCCTTCGTGCGCGACTGGTGTCTGCGCCAAGCGGAACAGGGGCGCGCGTTGATTGTTGCCACACATGATCGCATGTGGGAAGAGGTAGAGCACCCACGATTGATGCATGCTAGTATGGATCGAGGCTCATTGCACATCAATCTATAGAGAATTATGAGCTGCGGAAGCTGTACGATTTAGGAACGAAGGAAGGGTATTTATGGGGAACGAGGCTTCTATGCAAGCTGGACGAAGCCGCAAGCTTGTCACACTTGCACTACTATTGTCGACCTTTCTGGCGGCAATCGAAGTAACAGTAGTAAGTACAGCAATGCCGAAGATTGTTGCGGATTTAGGCGGATTATCCTTGATTAGCTGGGTATATGCTGCTTATTTGCTTACGACGGCAATCTCAACGCCATTGTTCGGAAAGATGGCTGATTTATATGGCCGTAAGAACATATTTATTATCGGCTCCGCTCTGTTTGTAGGGGGATCGATGTTGTGTGGTCTATCGGGCACCATGACGCAGATGATTATATTCCGTGCCCTTCAAGGAATCGGAGCAGGCGCTGTAATGCCTGTCACCTTCACGATGGTAGCGGATATTTACACATACGAGGAACGGGCAAAGATTCAAGGCTTATTCAGCTCTATTTGGGGAATTGCTGGGTTGGTCGGTCCGTTAGTCGGCGGGTTCTTCGTCGATTCATTATCATGGCACTGGATATTCTACTTCAATGTGCCGTTCGGCATCGTGTCGGTATGGATGATCATGGTGTGCTTCCATGAGAAGGTGGAGCGCAAGGACAAGCCTGTCGACTATGCGGGGGCAGCGACATTCTCCATCGGGATGACCGCATTCTTGTTCGCGATTATTACAGGCGGACAGGGGATCGCGTGGAATTCTCCATGGATGTTCGCACTGTTTGGGACTGCGGCTGTGTTCCTTGCTCTCTTCTTCCGGATCGAAGTGAAGGCAAAGGAACCAATGGTACCGCTCAAGTTGTTCCGGATTCGCGACATTGGGGTGTCGAACCTTGTCAGCTTCCTCGCAAGTGCGATCGTGATGGGGATCAGCTCCTATATGCCGCTCTGGACACAAGGTGTGCTAGGGCAAAATGCCTCCAGTTCAGGTCTGTCACTGACCCCAATGTCAATTGGCTGGCTGATTGGATCGATAATAGGCGGCCGTATGCTAATTAAGATAGGGGCACGCGTGACATCGACGCTAGGGATGATACTGATCGTGATCGCTTCCATATGGCTGGCGACGATTTCGGATACAACCCCGCTTATTTTGATCGTAATCATTATGTCATTGTCAGGCCTGGGTTTCGGCCTGTCGTTCACAGTATTCACCGTCATTGTCCAGTCTTCTGTTGATTGGAGCATGAGGGGTGCTTCAACAGCATTAAACACGTTCGTACGGTCGTTGGGGCAGATGCTTGGCATTGCCGCGTTCGGGACATTCTTAAATGCGAGCATTGCATCGATGGTATCGGATGCAGGGCCTGATGTATCCTCACGTGTCTCAAATGAGGATCTGAGCAAGCTGTTGAACCCAGAAAGCGCAAGCTCGCTGTCGCCTGATTTAATGGGCACACTGCGTTCTTTCCTGGAGACAGGGTTAGGGCAGGTCTTCCTGCTAATGGCTATTATCGCGGTCGCTTGCTTAGTAAGTATGTTGTTCATGCCTAAGTCGACAAAATCCGGGGAATCATCCGGTCAGGCTGAAGCTTCCTCTCCATCTCATTAGAGACAGGTGTACTGATACTTCTTTACGTAACTTAACCTAAAATACTAGATGATCAGGTCGTTTTTCCAGCAGTAGGAACTGCTTGGAAGGACGGCCTTTTTCTTATGAGGGATTGTTGCTCTTACAAATAAATCATTCTACATTATCCTGCACAAAAGTAGGAAATTTTGGATTTGTGTCGAAGTATTTCGGAATAAGAGAAATGTACTGCTTCCATCTGTAAAGGAGTCACTCTGCCATGTCACGTACGTTACACCCATTGGCTTCGCTGCGTACAAGTATGCTGTTCGTGATACTGACCGTTCTCACTGCAGTGTTCTCTGTAATTGGACTCGAATTTTCATACGGTGCGGAGTTCATGTTGTGTGGGGCCACTCTGCTCATTATGCTTGTTCTGTATGGTTCGCACTGGGCGGCAATTATGGCGCTTATTATTGGACTAGGTTTTTATTTCTCAGGCTACGGTTCGTTTATATTGCTGCTTATTGGATTGGAAATGATATTGGTTGGATATATGTATGAACGGAAAAGGGGGTTCCTGCTTCTCTGGGACAGTCTGTTCTGGTTCGGAATCGGAGCTCCCCTTGCAGCGGTTTTATTTTGCCTGCAGACCAACGAGTACAACGCAGAAGCACTACTTCAATATTTTATGTTCGCAATGAGCGGACTATTGAATGCTCTGATCGCTGATGTGGTCGTTACCTATATGCCATGGAAACGGCTGCTGCCTGATTTGCGAACGAAGCCCGTGTATCTCAATCAGCTGCTGATGCATCTCTCCGTCGCAATCGTGTTCATTCCGTTTCTGCTGAATATGCTGATTGATAGTCGCGATATGCAGCAGGACATTGAGCGGGATTCTTTAGCAAGAATTGAATTGCAAACCGCTCAAATTACAGATGCACTTCTGCAGATGGGCAGAAAACAGCGCCAAGGGCTCAATCTCGGATCGATTATGGAGACAGGGAAGCTTCACGATAATTTAAAGCTCCATTCCCAGAATGGCTTATTGAAGTTGGCTGCATTCAATCAGAAAGGCCAATTGGTAGCTTCGAGTGATGAGGTGTGGTTCGAAAGCAATGCAGTGTACATAGGAGATACTGTACCTAATAAATCACCTGTTCGCATGGCCGCTCACCATTCACAAATTCGGATGGATGCTTACGGGGTAAAGTCTTCTTTTTCCCGTATTCTGCCCCCTGACAGAAATTATGATTATGGAACAAGAAGGTGGAATGACGGTTATTATGTTTTGGAGGACAAGCTGACCGATCATCCGATCGCAAAGGTTGTTGGCTTTATTCCGATTTCTTATTTTCTGCAAACGACGATTGACGTCTATTTGCGCAAGTTTCTAATGTTGTTCATGGTCTGCCTGCTGGCAACCGGAGTATCACTTGCGGTAAGCCGCTTCATTGTTCGCTCTCTTCGTGATTTGGAGGAGGCGACAGCGGGGATGCACCATAAATTGCTGAAGGACAAGACCGTCAAATGGCCTTGCATTCGAATCGGAGAGATTCGTTTACTTGCAATCAATTTCCGGGCAATGAGTGATCGCTTAACGGAAGTATTCAAGGAAATGCTGCGCATGAATGAGAAGCTGCTTGACCAGACGAAAATGCTAGAGCAGTCGGAAGAGAAGCTCCAGCATATTGCTTATTATGATACGCTGACCCAACTTCCCAATCGGCATTACTTTACGATGAATGTAGAGCGGGCGCTGGAAGATGCGGATAACAAGGCTAGTTCATTGGCGTTAATGTTCATAGATATAGATCGGTTCAAGCATATCAATGATTCGCTCGGCCACAATGTAGGAGATATGCTCCTTGTACAAGTTGCGCAGCGCTTGTCGGATTGTCTATCAAAACTGTCTGGCCGGCATTTGAGCTCTCGATATGGCGGGGATGAGTTCATCATTATGCTCGAAGACAGCTCAAGAGAGGAAGTTAACGCGGTTGCTAAGCGGATTTTGCAGCGGCTGCGAGAGAGCTTTCTTGTACAGGCTCATGAGCTATTTGTCTCCGCCAGCATCGGCGTATCCTTATATCCGGATAACGGATATGTATATACGGATCTGCTCAAGCAAGCAGATACAGCTATGTATGCTGCCAAGGACAGTGGTGGCCATTCAGTGGTCTTCTACGATGAATTGCAGCCGACCTTGCAGCCTGAACGCATGTTTATGGAGACACGTTTATACAGAGCGTTAGAACGTAGAGAGCTGCTGCTTCACTATCAACCAATCGTAGATGCTTCGGGAAAAGTCACGGCTGCAGAGGTGCTGCTTCGCTGGCTTTCCGGTGATGAAGGGTTTATCTCGCCGACACAGTTCATTCCAGTCGCGGAAGAGACCGGACTAATCGTTCCTATTGGGGAATGGGTACTTCGATCTGCATGCATGCAATACCGGATGTGGGCTGATGCAGGGATGCCTGCCTTCCAGCTGGCTGTGAATGTCTCGTTAAGGCAATTGCTTACGAATGACTTCGTCGCGACAGTTGATCGAATTATTCGCGAGTGTGAGTTCAATCCGAGTGATTTGATTTTGGAGATAACGGAAGGATACGTTAACAAATCCACCGAGCAGGTCAACGAGGTATTGTACAATCTTAAGAAACGAGGAGTTCAGATAGCGATTGATGATTTTGGAACGGGCTATTCCTCGCTGCACCGCCTAAAGACTTTGCCTGCTCATGTGCTTAAAATTGACCGTTCTTTTGTGCGGCATTTGTTCGCGGATAAAGTGAACACTGCGATTGTTCAAGCGGTGATCCAAATGGGAGACAGTATGAATCTTAAAGTGACCGCTGAAGGGGTTGAAACACCTCAGGAACTTGAACAGCTGCTCACACTTGGTTGTAGGCAGTTCCAAGGCTATTATATTAGTCCCCCGCTAGCAGCCAATGAATTTGCTGCTAGGTTCCCTGACTTTTCAAGCAAGCTAAGAAGCAATTCAATTGCAGCATATGGAGGTTGATTTGTGAAAGGGAAGGGCTTACCATTTCGAATTGTTTTTGCAATGATGATCATCATGATATTTTCTACAACCGGATGTAATGAGACCACGATCCCACCGCAATTGCAAGACGATGAGCGAGTCGTAGAGTCTAAGCATCCTTCCGTCATAACCGTGTGGTGCTTCGAACAACAGTACGTAGACTATGCCAAGAAATTTGAGATCGAGCACCCAGGTGTGAAGGTAAATGTAAAGCGTTTCTCTTATGAAGACCATGTCGAAGCTTATTTGGATGCCTTGGAGCAGGGGGACGCTCCGGATGTTATGGAGGTTGGCCATGAATTTCTGGGGGAATTTACAGGGATACAAGGGTTGATGGACTTAAATGCCGCGCCTTTTCTAGCGAGTACGTTGAAGCCGGATATTTCTCCCGACTTATGGGATACTGGACTATCCTTTGACAATAAGCGTCTTATCGCTCTCCCAATTACAACTTCGCCGCTTGTCACCTTCTATCGCAAGGACATTATGGAGCGATACGGATTTCCGTCAGACCCAGAAGAATTGGCTGTCTACATGGAGGATCCGAACCGCTGGTTGGCAATGGCGGAGAAGCTGAAGGAGAACGGCATTTATTTAGTACAGTGGGATCGGGAGCCCATGCAGTGGTTTGAGTCTATGTTCCCGCTACTTAACAGCAGGCTGCAATTCAACCGGAATAATGCCATGATCGCGCAAGGCATGCTGTTGTCGCAGCGTGTTAATGTGCAAGGGCTGGATGCAAATGTCGGATTGTGGACGGATGCGGGGAATGAAGCGCTGCGGAACGGGAAGCTGGCAATGGTGTATCTTGGTTCCTGGGGAGAGCTGCAATTGGAGGAGTGGGTTCCGCATATGAAGGGATTGTGGAGAGCGACTCGCTTGCCAATGAAGTTGTACGGCTACTCGACAGGCGCATCGCTTGTCATGTCTGAACAGGCACAGAACAAGGAGCTGGCATGGTCGTTCATGAAGAGTGTGTTCTTTGGGGTGACCGATGAAGCAACGGTTGCGGCGTATATGCCTTCTCGCAAAGTATTACTGGATAAATCACGCAGAAGCGAGTTTCTAGGAGGACAGCAGTCAGATCGATTATATATGGAGCTGGCTTCGAAGATGAAGGAGTTCCGTCCAACTCCGCTTGATAAGCTGGCTGTCGAATGGTATCGCAGTACGAGGCAGAAGGGGATCGAGAATAACTCTCCGCCTGATGTAATACTCAATCAGATTGAAAAGCTCATTGAGCAGCAATTGCAGCAGGAGAGGCGCGTGTTATTGCGATACTCGCGTGCGACATTCAGAACGATGGACTTGTTTTCCTGAAGAGAAATAACAAGGGCGGAAGAACATGTTCTTCCGCTCTGTGCGTTGATTCAGCCCTGTTGGAAATTTAAGCGTATTAACTAATGGATTTGCTAGGAGCCCTTTTTCGTGACAAGGCTTAACTTCTCTGCTTGGATCCCGAGCTTCTTGAGTAATTGAATAGCCTCTTTTTTCTCTTCGAGTGTCAGCCCACTCATGGCACGCTTTAGGAGTAGAGAATGCTTGGGGAACAGTCCCTGCATTTCTTCACGGCCTTTATCTGTCAACTCGGCGAAGATCACGCGACGATCCGTCGCGCAAGGGTGGCGGCGCAGCATGCCGTTACGTTCGAGCTTATCAATGACATAGGTTACGTTTCCGCTCTGTAGAAGGAGCTTGGAACCGATTTGTTGAATGGGTTGAGGCCCTTTATGATAAAGCATTTCGAGAACGGAGAAATCAGTCGGGTTATATCCTTCTATTTTGCAACCAGCAGCTGAGTGATCCGTTACGCTCTTGAATGCCTTAGAGAAGACACGGAATAAATGCAAGGCAGCTTCGGTCTCATGATCGATTCGTTCAGACATACGAATCCCCCTCATTTCTTGATTTACTCTTTTATCGTATATCGAAGGAGATAGGAGATTAAATGTCTTTTGTCACACTTGTGAAACAGTGAACAAAAAAATTTTGAATTATTCAAATTTAGAAAGGGCAATTCGGTAACATTTGGCTGAACCCGGCATTCAGGATATTGAATCTGCCTAGCTCTGTGCAAGAATAGATACGATAGAGTAAACTGAAAGTTAGAAAATGGTTAGGTACAGGAGCTTGGCTAGGCCTAAGATGAAGGGGGAGATCCGCATGGTTGTTCTTGATGCAAGGATACAATCTGCAGGATATGAAAAAGGCGAGTCTAAAATACATAATATCGAGTTTCAAGTAGAAGCGGGCCAATTGGTAGGGCTAATCGGTCCGAACGGTGCTGGAAAGAGCACGACAATCAAGTCCGTGCTGGGCATTATGAGAGATGTTGCTGGCAGTGTTCGGATTGGGGATGGCAATGGAACTTATGCATACGTGCCTGAACAGCCTGTCCTCTATGACTCTATGACATTATGGGAGCATTTGGAGCTTGCTGCGTCTGCATATGATCTGCCGCAGGAACAGTTTGTCGAGCAGGCGGATTATCTGCTCACCGAATTTCAAATGACAGAGGTGAAGCACCATTTCCCAACGAGCTTCTCGAAGGGGATGCAGCAGAAGCTGATGCTTATCATTGCCTTCATGCTCAAGCCGTCATTATACATCGTGGATGAGCCCTTCATTGGCTTGGATCCACGAGCAACGCGGAAGTTCCTCCGTATGCTTGAGGAGGAACGCAAGCGGGGTGCGGGTGTCCTCATGAGTACGCATGTACTCGACACGGCTGAGCGTGTCTGCGACAGCTTCATCCTGCTTCATCAGGGAAGTGTGGTTGCAAGAGGGACGTTTGATGAAGTGCGGCAAATAAGCGGGTTGCCGGATGGAACCCTATTCGATTGTTTCGAGGTGTTGACCTAATGGGGAGCGAGGGACAGGTTCGTCCATTGTCGACGATGAAGGTAACATCCCCGCAATCACTTGCCTTCCGCCGCTTCCAGACGAATATGGTGTATCAATGGCGGGCACTTCGCATCGCATTGGATTGGACGGTATGGTTGTATATTGTCGTACCGCTATTGCTTCTAGGAGTTAAGTTCTATTGGGGATGGTGGGTGGAACCCTTGGATACTGCATGGTTGAAGCTGCCTATAGCGGTCTGGCTGCTTCCCTTGCTGCTGCCTATCATAAGTGGATCACTTCGCACTTGGGTGGAAGGCGGGGATATTCTCTTCCTTCGTCAGCAGCCGCATTGGTGGAAACCGCTTGTTCGATTCGGGTTAATACAATATGCGCTGCGAGGAACGATCATAACGGCCGTAATACTGTTGCTGCTTGCTCCATGGCTCATACGCGGGTATTCGTTGCATAGTACGGATTTACTCGCGATTGGATTTGCCGTTAGCTCCTTATCCTACTTAGCAGGATTAGTACGGAACTATAATTTGGCTGCTTTCTCAGGTTGGACACGTTGGATGATCCGCTTTGTCACAGGGGTGGCAGCTCTTGGCTTGTATGGAGTTATTCTTTACTTGCTCGGTATTCATGTAAGTTGGGTGCTCGTCTTTGGCTTGATTATATTGGTAAGCTGCTTCCCGCTTATTCGTTGGCGAAACAATGTTCAGCATACATTTGAGCATGATGTTGAACGGGAGGGCGAGCTCAAGATGCAATTAACGGCGATGCTGCTGTCGCAGAGCGTGGATAAAGCACAGCGGCGCAAGCGGACACGCCCAATGTTGTTCCCGAAGTCGGGCTACTTCATGAATACGAATGAGTCAGGCCATGTTATTGGAGCTATCGCGGTCAAGTCATTGCTTCGAAGCAGCACGCATCGCAAGTTTTATTTGCAGCTCCTCTTTATTGGAATGAGTGCTTCCTATATCACTTCACTGCATGGTCTGTTCATTCTTATAGGGCCGGTGCTAAGCGGTATTCTCGGATACTGGCTGAGCACGTACTGGAAGGAATTCATCGATGGTGATGTAGCGTCTATGTTCAGCTTCCGCTCAGAGAGCTTGCAGCAGGCTTCAGCGCATATGGCACGTGTCTTATGTGCAGGGCCAGGCGTGCTGTGGGGGTTGTCTGCGGGTATTGCAGCAACACCTATTATGATTCCGCTATATGCAGCAGGCGGTGGTCTGATTGCTGCTTTCATCGGCAATACAATCATTACGCTGCGTGGGTGGAAGCAGAAGAAGCAAATGGAGGAGAGACAAGAACAGTCGCGTTTGTCCTCTACTGAATAAAGTATTCGGCAACTGCTCGTACAACCAATTGCAGGTCAGCTTGTGTGTATGTTCCTCCTGTCTGGCGGGTATATTAACGGAAGCTTATTCGAATAGGAGGAACGAGGATGCAAGATACGACTGCGATTCGGTTCCGATTCTCGGATCCTGCAGGTGCAAGACTGGCGTTCGATACGTTGGAGGAGCTAGGATATACGCCTGCTTATGACAGCGCTAGTGAGACAGAACTGCATATCCATGTAGACAAACGAGATTTGACCTCTGCGCTTGAGATCGCAGAGGCGCACGGCGGCCAGCTTCTAGAAGAAGCGAGCATGACGGAGATGTCGGTTATGGATCAAGCCTATGGAATGAATTATATTCCTATCCCGGCCCATATGGTCAATGAGGATTGGGCAGATGATGACCGCTATGCGTCTGCCAGGCACAATCCGAGTCATGATGACTTATCGCATCGTGATGAAGAAGCATATGGAATATTTGATGATGAGACGACGAATCATTTTCCTGGCGGCATCCATATCTAATGATAGAAGACAAACAGCCTGCTCCATGAGCAGGCTGTTTGCTTGTTATGCTTGATGTAGGGTCTGCTGAGCAGCATGCATCCCTGCCGTATAGCCAGTTGCGAAGGCAGCTGTAATGTTATAGCCGCCCGTATAGCCATGAACATCCAATATTTCTCCGCAGAAATATAGTCCATGCGCCTTTTTTGAATGCATCGTCTTCGGATCGATTTCCTTAAGATTCACACCGCCGCCTGTAACAAAGGCTTCTTCAAGCGATAACGTGCCGTTGACCTTCACAGGAAATGCCTTAATCAATTGGCACATCTCCTGCCATGGCTGCTTCGGAATATGGTCGTATGTGGTACCTTCATCGATGCCAGACTGTTCAAGCAGAAGCGGGATTACTCGTTCAGGCAGCAGATGCTTCAGTACATTCTTAATAGCTTTCTTCGGTTCTTGGGCACAAATGCGTAGTGAATCTCGAATAAGCTCATCCACTGACAGATCAGGCTTTATATCGATGGTGACCTGTACGGTCTGAAGGCCGGAACGCTTCAATTCCTTTACGACGAATTGGCTGCAGCGAAGTGCAGCGGGGCCGGACAGGCCAAAGTGGGTAAAGAGCAGGTCGCCTTGATGCTCAATGATCTTCTTCCCCTTGCTGTACCATACCGCGATCCGAATATCGCGCAAGGACAATCCTTGAAGCAGCTTCTCACGAATAAAGTACGTATTCGAGGTTAGAGGCACTTCCGTCGGATACAGCTCCGTAATGGAATGTCCGGCTGCCTCTGCCCAAGCATAGCCGTCTCCTGTTGAACCCGTATGAGGAACAGACTTCCCACCTGTAGCCAGTATGACCGCTGGGGCATACAAAGCGGATCCATCTTTGAAGCGCACACCCTGGACGGAACCATCCTCGTACAGCAGGTGTGCGACAGGCTGATTGACACGAATCGCTACCCCTAGTCGGCGTACTTCTCCTAGAAGTGACTCAACGACCGTCTTCGCCTTGTCTGATATGGGGAACATGCGGCCATTGTCCTCTTCCTTCAATGCAATACCGAGATTCTCGAAGAATTCGATAATATCCTGATTGTTAAAATGATTGAACGCGCTGTGCAGAAATCTTCCATTGCCAGGTATATGCTGAATCAGCTCGTCCAGTGGTTTATTGTTCGTTACATTGCAGCGTCCTCCGCCAGATATGGCGAGCTTGCGACCAAGTCGATCTCCCTTATCCACGAGAATTACCTTGGCTCCGCTGCGTGCAGCAGAGATGGATGCCATAAGTCCAGAGGGGCCGCCGCCTACGACGATAACATCGGTTTGTTCCATTTTGTACTCCTTTGACAGGTCTTTGACAGGGTTAGGATACGTACTGCGCATCCGTTACTGAAGCCTATTGTATCGCAAAAACTAAAACTTCGCTAAAACGTTCGGCTGTTCCATTGAAAAGCCCTCATTTTTATGCTTTAATCAAGCCAATCCTACCATTCCTATCCTAACAGAGGAGAACTGTATGTACGTAGCACTTAAGGAAGTCTTACTGCAAAGCCTTATTGCCTGCATACCAGCGATTGCCTATCAAGTCTGCGCCTTGAAGCCAGAGCGGGTGTCCCGTGCCCCTCTCGTCATAGGATTGTCTTCTGCTTTTTCTATGCTGTTATGCATCGTATTTTCCTTCTATACAGAAATGCCCCAGCCGTTTGATTTTCGGTTTTTGCCATTTATGCTCGGCGTGATGTATGGCGGATATCGGGTTGGGCTCCTCATGATTGGATTATATTTAGGTATGCTTGGTTTTTTCTATCAAGATGGGCATCCCCAGAAGCTGTGGAGTGATGCACTCATTTATATGATCCCGATATTGTTTGCTTTTATTAATTCTTTCCGTCATTCAGGATTCCGCCAACGTGTCGCTATTATTTTGTCCTTCTCCTTCGCGGGTATTGTTCTCTATTCCTTGGTTTATGGAGTGCTGCTGTGGAGACATGAACGAGCCATTGATGGCAGTATGCTTCTATTGATGCTCATGCTAGGAGCAGCCTTTTTCTTAACCGCTTACTTGGCTGTGTACTATATGGAGGAGACTAGGGAGAAGCTATTCCTTGTACAAGGATACGAAATCGTCTCTACGAAATATCGTGAAGAAGCAGAGAAGCTGAATCTATTAATAGACACGACACCGCTCGGAGTCATCGCGGTTGATGCACAGACCAATATAACGGCTTTGAATGATATGATGCTGCGCAGTATGCAGAATGCAGCTCCTCATGTGACAAAGGGAGACATTCTCGGCCGCCCTTTTCGCTGCCTGTTGACACAGGTGGGGGATTTTCCAACTTTGTACGACGGGATGTATCGTGCACTCGCGGGAGAGAAGATGGAAGGCGTAGTAGTGAAATTGGACGAACGAGAGTACGTTGTTAGTACAAGTGCGATTCGAAGCGAGGCTACTGGAGCGATAACAGGGGCTGTCGGCATGCTGCATGATATTACGGAGCTGTCGAAGCTGCGTGCAGAACTGGGCAAGATGGATCGCTTAAGCTTAGTCGGTCAGATGGCGGCAAGCATCACGCACGAAATTCGTAATCCAATGGCGGTTATTCGTGGGTTCATGCAGCTGCTCCAAGAAAAGAGTCCCGCGCATTTGAAGGAATATTATCGAATCGTAATGGAAGAGATCGATAGAGCAAACAGCATTATTAACGACTTTCTCGCTTTAGCGCAAAACCGTATTATCGAGAAAGAACAGGTTCACCTTCATGACATTATTCGTCAGTTATCACCATTGCTGTGGGCGGATGCAAATATGAGAGGTCAAGAGATTGCGTTGAAGCTTGCGGAAAATGTGCCGATTTTCCCGGTCAATGTGAAGGAGATGAAGCAGCTTATTCTGAATCTGTCGCGCAACGCCATGGAGTCGATGGAAGCGATGGAAACGGGAGCGGTGCTTACGCTCGAAACAAGATTTGTTGGAGGGCGAGTGCAGCTGCGTATTCAAGATACGGGCCCTGGTATTCCCGCCGACATTGTGGATCGGCTATTTGAGCCATTTTACACAACGAAATCAAAGGGAACGGGCCTTGGCTTGCCGTTGTGCTTGAGTATTTGCGAACAGCATGATGGAACGATAGAGGTGCATACGGGGGATGATGGAACGGTGTTCGAGGCAGCCTTTCGCCTACATCAGACGAGCCGCTCTCCGGTTCATGTTCCGGCAGCTGCATGGGACTCTTCACATGCGCAGCATCCAGTACAACTAGGGAATATACAGCCGGATAAGGAGGAAGCATTGAACCAAGTCTAGTCTTTCGTTAATATGAAGCTTGGAGGTGGAAAGGGTGAGCGTCATGCAGCTTGGCAATTTTACAATTCATTGGGGACTGCTCGTTAGCCTGCTCTCCTTGCTTCTAGCAGTTGGGGCGGTGGCGCTCCGGGCACGCGCGGAAAGTGGAATCTCGCGACGTTATGGAGATTGGGCAATGACGGTTATTTTTGTCGTCATACTCAATGAGAAGTTCGGATTTCTATGGGACACGCCCTCAATTCTGTGGCGGCAGCCACGTTCGCTGCTGTACATGACAGGCACTTCCACAGAGGGGAATATCCTGCTTGTGCTTGGCATTATTGTATGGACGACCTTATACATACGCAAGCATCAATTGTCTTATCCCGTGCTCATTGATCTATTGTCGCATAGTATGTTGACTTACGTAGCGGCATATGGATGGCTCTATACACTCAATGGTGGACAGGCCCCGGGATTTACACCGCTGCTTCAGATTAGCGGATTCCAGGTGTCGGGGATACCGCCCGCTGAGACGCTAGGTTGCATCGTTCTCCTTGCCTTGCTCTGGTCTCGTCAGAGAAGGCTCGGAACGCTTATTGACGCACAGATCGCCTTTGTTGTATGCGGTGTGGTCGGCATGCTCGGGAGTTATGCATATGGCGATGGTTCTACATGGATGTACTTAACAGTGGAGCAGTGGATCTACAGTGTAATGCTAGCGGCGGGTTATATGGTAACCCGCAGTAGAGAGCGGGGAGTGGCGCATAAGAATGCGCAGGACGAGGCTGCAATGCCTGTAGAGCCTCCTGCATCATAAGGATAGGTCAGTTGCTGCCTGAGCATAATAGAACCGACTTTGTGAAAAGGAGGCCTATGCGATGAGCCAAGATTCAAAGGAACAGCGCAAGCAAGACAAGCAAAACAGCGCTGCGAATGATACCTGCGGAGTCGATAAGAAGTTGAATGGCCCAAATCGCCCTTCTACGTAGAAGGATGCGATCTTCGGTCATGGAGCTTCCTCAGTAATGAGGGCCTAACTGGTAGAAGTCAGCGAGCCGGAACCGTTATCGGTTTCGGCTTTCCCTTGCTTTACTTCACTACAAATGGTTACAATAGTAGCGACAGTGTCCGATGGTACTCATCCATCACTGACAACGGAATTATTTATAGAGTAGGAGTGAAGTACGGATGTCCATGTCTTTTGAGCAATATATGCGTGATATGGTTCAACCTATGCGTGACGAGTTAACTTCCATCGGCTGCGTTGAATTGCGAACACCAGAGGAAGTGGAAGAGAAGCTGGCTACAGCGAAGGGAACAGCACTTGTTGTTGTCAATTCAGTATGCGGTTGTGCCGCTGGACTGTGCCGTCCAGGCGTACGCAAGTCGTTAGAGAATGATGCTACACCTGACCACTTGTTCACTGTATTTGCTGGGCAAGATAAGGAAGCAACGGCGAAGGCTCGCGAATATTTCGCACCATATCCGCCTTCTTCTCCATCGATCGCTTTGATGAAGGATGGCGAACTGGTGCATTTCATCGAACGTCATCAAGTAGAGAACCGTTCAGCAGAGGAGATTGCTGCTGATCTGACGGCTGCATACGATAAGTTCTGCCGCTAAGTTAACTATGCCCCGCATCTTTGGATGCGGGGATTTCTATAGAATTGTAGGCCGAGCACGGATGCTTGTAGGAAGGGGACGGAATGATGAGTTTACAGCAAGAGATTATAAAACGCTTCAACGTGCAGACACAGATTGATCCAGTTGCTGAGGTACGCAAGCGGGTCGACTTCTTGAAGCAGTATGTGTTGAATACAGGAACGAAGGGGCTTCTGATCGCGATTAGCGGCGGGATTGACAGTGCGGTTGCAACTGGGTTGTGTAAGCAGGCGACGGATGAATTGACGGCAGAGACAGGCAAGGAGTATATGACGCTAGGCGTGTTTCAACCTTATGGCACACAAGCAGATATTTCAGACAGCTATGCAACTGCGCAAGCATTCAATCTGAAGCATACGGTAGAAACGAACATTGCTAAAGCGGTTGATGAAGCTGCCCAAGAGGTAGAAGCGGCGCTTAAGCAGCTGCCGGAAGCACGTTCCTTAAGTGTTCCGAATAGAGGAAACATGAAGGCTCGTACACGGATGGTTGTGCAATACGCGCTTGCCTTTGATCTGAATTTGCTAGTTGTAGGTACTGATCACGCTTCTGAGGCGTTGACTGGCTTCTATACGAAGTGGGGAGACGGAGCAGTGGACATTACGCCATTGTCTTCTCTGAATAAGCGTCAAGTGCGCCAACTCGCGAAGCATATTGGTGTCCCTGCTAGTGTCATTGATAAGGCACCGACGGCAGGCCTGTGGGAAGGACAAACCGATGAGAAGGAGCTTGGCATTACATACGAGCATAATAGCGACTATCTCGAAGGTAAGGACATACCGGATGACGTGCGCGAGAAAATCGAGCGCCAATATCAGAAGACGGAACATAAGCGTTCCCCAATTCCCGGCATCTAACGGTACGGAATAACAGGTATGCTGCTGAAAAGCAGTTACCTACGACAAAAGGCAAGCATCGCACTGGATGCTTGCCTTTTTGTATATATTGGGGCTTCCCGAACTATTCGGTATCATGCATGCCAGCTTTATTGCGCCTTCACATCCGGTTATACCGCGCGAGGATGTACGCCCTGCCAGAATATTTCTTTTAAGCGAGGGCGTGCAGCCTGCGGCAGTGCTGCGCATTGTTCCGCAAGCAGGCTGCCTAGTTTCAGGCAAGCTTTAGACAATGCAGATTCCAACCCAGCGGCAACGAGCAATCCGCGGGATTCTAAATAGGCGATGACAACTTCATCTTCCTGAAGCTTTCGTTTCAAACGGAATGGGGATTCTGGATGATTAAGCTGCTGTTCTGTATATATGAAAATCGAATGTTCAGGATACATCGTATGCTCGATGAATGGGATATGACATGTGATGACCTCTTGCTGAGTAAGTGACGCTAGGAGCTGCTGGAGTGTAGAAATAGAATGTTTGACATTAGCATTCGTGCGTAAGTCCGAATATAGAGTCGTCATAGGTATCCTCCTTGCTGACTGTGTCTGCGTACAGCGTAAGTGCGCTGCTACGCTGAAGAATGTTATTCCGAGAATTACCCGTATTCTATCAGATTGAACCGAAAAAACAAGTGAACGGACTGTGACGGCTTATGCAATCCAGTAAATAATTCAGTAGCCCATTTATTCCATAATATGTATAATATAAGTGGCTAGTTTTGTATTTTTCTGTTATCTGTTCAATATCAAGGAACTCAATTCATTGAATGGGAAGAGGCGATGGAATGGCAAAGCAGCGTTTTAAATTGGCGAATGGTTATCGCGTGTTGTCGGTATGGCTAGCAGTTATTATGCTGGCAGTCTCCAGCATGGGCTCTGCTCGTGCGGAGGAAGAACTGAACGTGTCCGCCAGTGCAGAGATTGTGGCTAAATGGGAATTTGCAAACCTAAAGAACGATCCAGGCATCTTCCATGCTGCGTCCGGTTTATCCAAAGATTCTGCTACGCTTATCCAAGAGGTCGGTGGGAGTTCCAGAACAGGATTTACATTCGATGGGAGCGAAAAGAGCATCCGTTATCAAGGATGGGACAAGGGCAAAGGCAAGAAGGCTTGGCTAGGCGCCTTATCGACGAAGGGACTGGAGCAAATTACAGTATCTTCGCAGCTGAAGTCCTCCAGTACTGGGCCTAGGGACTTCAAGCTCCAAATCAGCACGGATCTGGCTAAGTGGACGGACGTTGTAAAAGGAACACTTGTGCTTGGCACGGAATACAGTTCTGCCAGCTCGTTAAACGGTATTGCGCTGCCAAGCAGTGCGGATGATCAGGAGCGATTATATATTCGTTGGGTCGTAAACTCCGATGCAAAAGTGTCAGGCAGTGGCTCGATAAGCGATACGGGCTCAAGTCGGATTAAGGATATTGTTATTCAAGGCGTACCAAAGACGAACAGTTCCCTCAAGGCGCCGCAGTTGTTAAACATGACCTTCAATGGAGGTACCAAGACAAGCCTGGCGTTTGCCTGGTATACGCCGAAGGAGGTAACCGGCACGAAGCTGCAGGTGGTGGAAGCCTCCGAAATGGGGAACGGCGCATTTCCGGAAGCTAAGGCGACTACTTATACGGGAAGTTTCGACATTATCGAGACATTCATGGTAAAAGGCGATCGATCCTCCAAGAAAAAACGAAATTCGCAAGCCATAAGGTCACGGCTGATAATCTGAAGCCGGGGACGTCATATCGTTATCGGGCAGGAAATGGGGATGCGGATGGATGGGGAGCTATCGGCTCATTTACTACGGATCACGCGGACAATCGGGATTTCCATTTTATCGTAGGATCGGATTCGCAAGCCTCCAGCAAATCTACATTCGAACTCTGGCAGGATACGTTCCGCAGAGCGATCGATCATATCGGGGATCCGAAGTTCTTTATATTAACCGGGGATTTGGTCGACAATGGCGATTTGGAATCGCAGTGGCAGTGGTTTCTGGGTCTCCCTCAGCAGGAACTTGCCCGAGTGCCGCTCGTGCCCGTGCTTGGTGGCCATGAGGTGAAAGATTACGATGGAGACGAAACTACGGAGAACAATAATTTCTACAACCATTTTAACTTGCCGAAGGATGTAGTGAAAGGTACTCATGACGGTTCCGTGTATGCGTTCGAATATGGGGACGCGCTCTTCATGCAATTCAATTCCCAGTTCGAGGGTGGATTGAATAAAAAAGGAGAACTAGAGTGGGTGGATCCTGAATTTAACGCTCAATTGGACTGGATGAGAAATCAGGTTGCGAAGACTGATAAGAAATGGAAGTTCGTGTCGCTCCACAAAGGCCCTTACTCGGCAGGAGATAATGCGGGACAGTGGGAAGATGGCCGTATCCAGTTCTACAAAAAATACTTGGTACCCGTATTCGATGAGCTGGGAATTGATATTGTGTTCGAAGCCCATGACCATATGTATATGAGATCCTACCAAATGCTCAATGATAAGCCGATCAAAAACGTGGTGAAGGATAAAGAGGGTAATGTAGTCGATCCGAAAGGCTCCGTGTACCTCATGACAAACTCAGTAGGCGGGAAATTTTACGAAAAACATCGGGGGTATGACGATTATTTTGCAGTCATTGACGCACAGCCGTTCAAAAAGATGTTCACTGATGTTTCGATATCGAACGATGTTTTGAAATTCACGTCCTATACGGCGGCAAAGAACGAAGGGATTAAGAAATACGACGAGTACAGCATTAAAAGAACGGACGGCAAGCCTGGCAAAGTGGAGCAAGCCAACCTGAAGTTCGAGAGCAGAGATGCGATTCTGTCGTGGAGTCGTCCTGCTGTTGCAGCGGAGCCTGTTAGAGGTTTCCGAATATATGAGCAGGATGATAAGGTAGGGAAAAATTGGAGTCTGTATGTCCCAGCCCTTCCAAGTCAAGCCGAATATAGTTATGTGCTTAAGAACATAGATTCTAAGCAGAGCTATCGCTTCGTAATTAAGGCGGTAGGAGCAAGGAATAATTCGGATCCCGTTCAGGTTACTCATGGTAAGCAGTAAGCTTGGCGAATTGGCGACATCGGGAAGCTTCGGAACTACGGTTTGAAAAACAAGAGGCGTACGAATCAGCAGCAGTCAGGCTGCGTCACATATTCGATATAACACTGTATAGAACCAAATAAAGCAGAAATAAATAAACCGGTTCCTACTGCATAGTAGAACCGGTTTATTTATATTGTTATCGCTTTTTAGATGATTCTCTTCGCCATGATCTTAAATTGGAGTCACGGTTATAATCCTTGTACCGTTGGAGCAGGTGCCGGTTTCAGCTTGCGTGGTCGTCTGTGCCCAATTACCCATGATACGAGTAGTGTCCAGATTGGAATAACCCAGAGGAAGACTGCGAATGGTGCATATTGATGAACGGGAATACCCAATATTGTGCCGCACAGTACCGCAAGCAGGTTCCAAGGAATAATAGCGGCAAAGACGAGCGCGCTGTCCGCGATTACCCTTGCAAGCTGTTCTTTCGGGAAACGCTCCGACCACAGCGGCATCACGCTCCGGCCTGCCATCATAATCGGCAGTGTCTGCGTGCAGGATACAAGGGTTAATGACAATCCGAATAAACCGACACGGACGGTTGCGCCTGGCAGTGCGCTGTTGCGCCCGATAAAGGCAGCGATATACGGCTCCAGCGAACGAGTAGCCTCCAATATGCCATTAAATGCGCCCGCGATCATAATAAATAGGACAAGCTCAATCATATGCAGTACTCCCTTCGTATGAAGGGAAGGGAGCTCGGCATTTTCATATCCGAACAAGAAACCATTCATCCATTCGACTGGCGTCGCGCCTTGCAGCCATGTACCGATCACGAGCGCAACAATAATGGACATGGTAAAGGCGATGCGAGCCTGCAGTCGAAATAAGATCGCGATAATCAAGACAGCAGCAGGAGCGAACAGCCAAGGACTGAAGGTGAAGTGGCTATGGAATGATTCCATGCGCAGTGCTTGTTCCGGTACAGTCCACTTCCCCTGTGTATCGAACCACATGAAGAATGCAGTCGCTGAAGCCAGTGCCAGCAGCGTGGTAGGTACGAGAGCTGGGTATTGACGACCGACACTCGTCCCTGTAGAGTCCGCGACAAGACGATGTGTGCTGGAGAATGGCGATGTCCGATCTCCGACAAAGGCACCAGAGACGAGTGCTCCTGCCATAAGCGGCAAAGGAACTCCCGCAATCGCAGCTACCCCCATCATAGGGATGCCTACAGCGCTAAGTGTTCCGGTTGAAGTCCCGAGCAGCATGGAGAAGATCGTGGAGAACCAGAACGTGAGTGTTGTCATATAAGTAGGATCAATCCAGGACAATCCCTGTTCAATAAGATAGGGGATCGTTCCGCTTATTGTCCATGCGGGAATCATAAGTCCGACCATAATAAGTATCCAGGCTACCCCAAGTGTATGCTTGGCTCCATCCCTCATATAACGAAGCAGAGATGTCCATGCATTGCCTTGGCGGTGAGATAAGATGGTGAGAACGATGAAGCCGAGTGCAAATCCAATAAGGAGTGGGATATGAAGCAAGTAAGCTGCAGTTAGTCCTGCAATGGTAGTCATAATGACCGTAATCAGCTGTTGTTTCGATAACATGGCAATTAGGCAACTCCTGTCTTATACTCTAATGCTGCATCTATCATGCAAGCAATAATCATCACGATGGTTCAAGCAGATTACGTTCAAGTTGTACTGTCGTTCTTCGCTGGCAGTCAATGTGGTGGTGATGAAGCCAGTCCGAGGTAGCCTCAATTGCAGCTTCAAGTGCTGGGGTCGTGCCTTGGAAGGGGTGAACCGTATTAAAGGTGTGTCCGGCATTATCAATGGTTATCCATTTCGCTGTAGGATAGTTCTCAATTAGCTGTGCCGATCCTTCACGGAATCCAGGCAAATCATCGGAGCCTTGAACGAGAAGCAGGGGGAAATGAGCCTCCTTCATACGTTCAATCAATGCATATCTCTCCACATTAGCCTCCAAATCCTCCAGCATAACTCGATCTAATGGCAATGCCTCTTTGGTGCGGGCATTAATAACGGCAGAACGCCCGGATTGCCTCATCTCCTCCTTCTGTTGTTCCGTGAACAAATCCATATTCGTAACACCATTCCACGAAATTACGCCTCTTACCGCATCCGGGTGGTCGAGTGCATAGAGCAGACTGCTTGCGCCTCCACGGCTATGTCCGAGCAAGTAAATGGGTGTCTCCGGCAATACATCATATTCGATTTCTTCAGAAATTATCCACTGGCCAAATTTATCTGAACGTATCCAGTTGAAGAGGCAATCTATATCTTCCTGCTCTCGCTGATAGGTGTTAACGGCAAATCGCTCAGGTTCATCGAAGCAATCGAGCGAAGGGCCGACACCATTATGTGTAAAGTTGAAGGTTAGGGTCAGGAGTCCGCTGCTTTCAGCTAGCTGTTCACCGACATAAGGGAACATGCCCCAATCCTTGAATCCCTTGTAGCCGTGGGCTACAAGAAGTACGCCTGTCTTTGACTTCTCCTTCGAATTGAAGGTGCTGCTGGGGATAAAGGCATCGCCTCGTAATATGCGATCTTGCCCCTTCCATGTAAGCGTAAATGAATGTCTCATTAATCCGACCCCCTTGGTCTGATAATATCCAGCCATATTGTAACACAGAATAAGAAAAATGGTGCATGGCATTCCAATAAATGTATTGACATATTTAGGTTGAAGAGTGTACTATGTGTACTAGTTGGAGTAGTACACCTATAAACGCGAATCTATTTGAAGCTGCTATGTGATTGCAAATGTGAAAGGAGGCTGCCATGTTTCGATTACATGAACAGAGCGCTACGCCGATTTATGAGCAAATCGTCGAACAGATGAAGGCTCTAGTTGCGCAGGGAGCGCTGCAAAGCGGAGACAAGGTGCCGTCCGTGAGGGAGTTGTCGACAATGCTGTTAGTAAATCCAAATACAGTGAGCAAGTCTTATCAGGAATTAGAACGCCAAGGAGTTATTGTGACGGTTCGAGGCAAAGGAACATTCATTGCAGATACACCTGTCCCTCGCATGGCGCATGAACGAATGACGAAGCTGAAGGACGAATTGAACCGCATCGCCGTTGAGGCGAAACATTTGGGGCTGGAACGGAAGGAATTTATAGAGATGGTGGAGCAAGCTTCAGTGGAATGGTGGAGGGATGAATCATGATGCGAGTGACGGATGTCCATAAAGCAATAGACGGGAAACCGATACTTCGCGGAGTAAGCTTTACGATTGAACCTGGGAAAATCGTTGGACTTGTAGGACGGAATGGAGCGGGTAAGACCACCTTGCTGCGGACGTTGGTTGGGGTATACGATCCTGATCGGGGCAGTGTCTCGTATGACGGCAAGGATATTCACACATATGCAGCATGCAAGCAGGATGTTGTCTTCGTCCCCGATGCTCCAGCAGCGCTAGAAATGTACACGGTTCGGGAGTGTGCCGCATGGTACGGAATGATCTACCCCAAATTTGATTTGTTCTTCTTTACGTCGGCGATGGAGCGGTTCAAGCTGCCGATGCACAAGCGAGTTCGTACCTTGTCCAAAGGGATGAAGATGCTGTTCAGTACGGCGCTGGGGCTTGCGACTAAAGCGAGGCTGATCCTGTTCGACGAGCCTACGAACGGTGTAGATGCGGTAGCCAAGAAACAATTGCTTAGCTTAATTGTAGATTCACTCCATGAGAATAACTCCATTGTCATCTCTTCACATATGCTTAGTGAGCTGGATCGCATCGCCGATACTGTAGTGCTGCTGCAGGATGGAAGAACGGAAGATGTATGGGAGCTGGAGCTTTTACGTGAGCAGATGAAGAAGCTGCAGGTTGTATTTAACGGGGATAAATCTCCGATGTGGCTGCATCGTGAAGATGTATTCGTTCTGCAGCAGGTCGGGCGCGTATATACGGTCATCCTAGAGTCGAATGAAGCGATGACAGAATTGCAAGAGCTGAAGCCGCTGCTCGTTGATGAGCTGCCATTGACGCTAGAGGATTGGTTTATCGGGAAGGCTGGAGATAACGATGACGAAGCATAAGCTGTTCGTAAAAGCACTCTGGTGGAAGGAGTATCGTCAGACACGCGTTATGCTGTGGCTCATGCTGCTGGCGAGCTTGTTCTTTATTTTATACGTGCATATGTGGAAGTTATGGTGGGCTCCCCAATCGATTAGGGATGCATTTGTTCAGAACATTTCCCATGTGTATCATGGCGTTGTAGGCGGTAATCTGTATGGCGATTATGGCAGTGGTTTGATTTTTATCCTCTTCGGTAGCTTTATATTGTCCATATGGTTATTAGGTCAGGAACGGCGAAATCAATTGAATGAGCATATGTTTGCTCTCCCTTATCCAAGATGGATATTGTATTTGACCAAATGGATGATTGGTATTGTGTACATTGCGATCACGATTGTGATCACGCTTGGATTAGATTTCGTGGTACTCGCATCCTCGCATGTAAGTGAGTATGTCTCTATAGGAGAGGTAGTTGTACGAGGGCTCCATATGATTTTTGTAGCAGCATCTATATACACGCTTTCTTTGTTCCTAGGTTCCTTCACAGGTACATGGTCGATGCAGGTTGCGTTGTTTCTGTTGTGCATGACCCTATTTGATTTTTTGACATTTGTTATAAGGAAATTTGTTCGTGTATTCATGGTTTCTACGACGAAATCTGTTCAATCTGTGCTTGATACTGGAGTATGGGACAATTTTAATGTAGGGAAATGGGTCACCCATGAAGGGCCTGGTTATTCGTATGGGGTTATCAGTGTCGTTGCGATCTTGCTGCTGCTCGGGGGGATGTGGCTGTACTCCCGCAATCGTACGGAGAATAACGGCAAGCAGTTTATATTCCCTGCTATAGAAAAGGCTTATATTATGGTAGGTGTCATTTTTGCAGCGCTATACGGAGGATATTTGGGGTATGACTTTTTCTATCCAGGAAGGATTGGATATGTGTGTGGAGCTGGAGTTGGCGCCGTTCTTTGCTACCTGATTATTCGAATCTTTACACATATACGCCCACGTCGATAGAGATATAGATTTTGCTGCTGATGGAGAGAATCGTCCATGCGTAATGTTCTGCAGAAGATAGGTTCCGAAATTATAGATTTTCTGGTGGGAGGTTCGGGTCTTATGAATTCAGAAGCAGTCCTTCAGCTTCGCAATGTATCCAAACAAATTGGCAAGCGCACAATCGTAGATCAGATGTCATTTGATGTTCCGGCAGGTGAAGTATTTGGATTTCTGGGTCCTAATGGGGCGGGCAAGACGACAACGATTCGCATGATTGTAGGTTTAATCTCGATGACATCTGGTGAGATCTACGTGAAAGGAATTCCTGTTCACAAGCAGTTCGAGCAGGCAATGACCCATATTGGAGCGATCGTTGAAAATCCAGAGATGTATAAGTTTTTGACAGGGTATCAAAATCTCGTGTATTACGGTCGAAGGCATTCGGGCGTAACGAAAGAGCGGATTGACGAGGTAGTGAAGCTCGTTGGGTTGGAAAATCGCATTCATGAGAAAGTAAAGCGCTATTCACTGGGTATGCGGCAGCGGCTTGGTGTCGCTCAAGCGCTGCTGCACAAGCCTTCCGTATTAATTCTCGATGAGCCAACGAACGGGCTGGATCCAGCGGGGATCCGTGAGCTGCGAGATTATTTGCGCAACTTGGCGCATCAAGAAGGCATTAGTGTCGTCGTATCCTCTCATTTATTGTCCGAGATGGAGCTGATGTGTGATCGAGTTGCGATCATCCAGACTGGCAAGTTGATCGATGTTCGCTCGATGAGGCAACTGAAGGAGAAAGCGGATACGCAGCATATCGTGATTGATGTCGACAACCCGAGGGAAGCTTGGGAGATGCTATCTGCAATGATGCCTGATCTCGATATGCATGTTGATGAAGGACAGCTTCATATTTCGGCAGGGCGCAAGCGGGTGCCTGACCTGACAAGGGCGCTCGTGCATGCAGACATCGATGTGTATGGCATTCAAGCGGCGAATCTGTCATTGGAAGATCAATTCTTGGAGCTGACAGGAGGAGAGCGTATTGTCTAGCTATTACAATCTCATTCAGAACGAGAATATGAAGATATATCGGCGTCCTCGCACTTGGATTATGATCGGGATACTTATGTCTGTTATTGTGCTGCTGACCGGTATTATGGAAATTGACAAAGACCCGCGCAAGGGGGAGGGGTGGCAGCAATATCTTGTCCAATCCAATGTACAGTTGAAGCAACAGCTTACAGACACCAGTGGAAATATGGGGCCGGATGAGAAGGAGGAGTTAACAAATCGGATCCAGCTCAATGAATACTATTTGGAGCATAATCGTAATCCGCATGCCTTGAACATATGGAGCATCGTGAATCTTTCTTCGAAGCTGATGCTTGTTGTTATTCTATTTACTGTAGTTATTGCAGCGGATATGTTCGCTGCCGAACATTCGTGGGGGACGATCAAGTTATTGCTCGTTGGGCCAGCCTCACGCACCCGCATATTACTGAGCAAGTATGCGGCTACCCTCCAATTTGCATTTGTTCTTATTGCAATCAATATTCTATTCTCCTTTTTGGTAGGAGGCGTTGTTGAGGGCTTTGGGGGTTTCTCACAGCCACTCATAGGTATCGGAGAAGACGGTGCAATTGTGGAAAGTTCGAGGCTGCTTGCGCTGCTGAAGGATTATGGGTTCAGTATCATTGAGCTAGTTATGTTTGTGACATTGGCCTTTATGATATCGGCGGCATTCCGCAGCTCGTCTATGGCTATCGCCTTTTCCCTGTGCTTTTTGCTCATTGGCGGAAATATGGCGATGCTCTTCGCGCATTACAGCTGGGGGAAATATATACTATTCGCCAATATCGACCTCCGTCCGTATTTCGAGGGATCACCACTCCGCCCGGACATGACGCTTGGCTTCTCGATTGCCGTGCTGGTTGTTTACTTCTGTGCATTTCACGCCGTGTCATGGCTTACCTTTGCCAAGAGAGATGTTGCAGGATAATAGAGCTGGGCCGCCTACTTCGATAGGCGGCTTTTGTTGCTTCTGAGTACATTCACACCTTCTACACCTTCCGCCTTCCTATTTCCCAGTTATGACCTTGGGCATGAATGAAGAACTGGACATTCGTTGAATGCACGCTTGTACCCGTACTATGCCACTGTATGGAACGAGCGTATTTCAATCACCAAGACAACTCGATAATAAGGTCTCAAATCTTATTTATGCTTGCATGATACGCAGTGATGAATCACCTAGCCTTTGCTTGCATGATACGAAGTGATGAATCACCTAGCCTTTGCTTGCATGATACGAAGTGATGAATCACCTAGCCTTTGCTTGCATGATACGAAGAGATGAATCACCTAGCCTTTGCTTGCATGATACGAAGAGATGAATCACCTAGCCTTTGCTTGCATGATACGAAGTGATGAATCACCTAGCCTTTGCTTACATGTTACGCAATGATGAATCATCTAGATTTGCTTAAGTGCTACGCAGTGATAAATTAAATCATCTAGCCTTTTAATTCAGTGTTATTCACTTATGTTTGATGAAATGCGTTTGCGAATCATCTCTCTCCTTTGATTGAGCGGCATCAGCAGAGCATTAATGCAGTTTCGAATCAGTTGATCTTAATTGAGTATCATCAGAACTTGTTCTCGTTTGCATATAACAGGCTTTTGCATTTGCAGCTTCACTATCAATGCGCCGCCCTCACTATTGTTGCCATTCGCCCATGTTCATGCATATGTTGGAGTAGTGGCCCACGTACTGATCATCTATCATGAGACTAGGGGCATAAATGCGGGCTTGGACAAGGGGTGACTTTTGCCATCTTAATTGTCTGAGAAAATTTGATATACTGGAATGTAGGTAAGGAAGTGTCCATACAACGATAAAGAGCCTCACATAGGCGAACGCTCTCGCGTTGGTATGGCTATAATGGATGTTAATGTGAAACGAATGTAATGTGAAATGAATGTAATGTGAAATGAATGTAATGTGAAATGAATGCAATGGTAAGGTTGAATGAAAAAGATAAGTAAGGATGGAATAGCATGCATAACCTCTCAGAACGGTATCATGAATTATGTAAACAGATTGCGGAAGATTCGATAAAACAAGGTGAATTGCTCAAGGAACATACTTATACCCGAATGGGTGGCAAGGCCGATTTGTATGTAACGCCCGATAATTACGAAGGGCTGCAAGTTGTCATTGATTTCGCACGTCAGCATGAACTGCCGCTAACGATCCTTGGATTCGGCTCCAATCTAATCGTTAAGGATGGTGGAATTCGGGGAATTGTTGTCAATTTGAACAAGTTGAACAAAATCGAACGCAGCGGAGATCAGATCATAGCGCAGAGTGGTGCGGCTATTATCGACGTATCGCGTGCCGCGCGGGAGCATCATCTGTCTGGACTTGAATTCGCTTGCGGCATACCGGGTTCTGTAGGTGGGGCATTGTACATGAATGCTGGTGCATACGGTGGAGAGATTGCGGATGTACTGGAGAGTACGCTGGTGCTTACGCCGGGAGGAGAGTTAGTTCGACTTACTAAGGAGCAGCTTGAATTAGGCTATCGCCGCAGCAACATCGGTCCGAAAGGGTATATGGTGCTGGAAGCAACGTTCTCACTTGTGCCGGGAGAATATGATGCAATTAAGGCGAAGATGGATGAACTCACATTTTTGCGTGAATCGAAGCAGCCGCTTGAATATCCATCTTGCGGCAGTGTCTTTAAACGTCCTCCGGGGCATTATGCGGGACAGCTCATTCAAGAATCCGGTCTGCAGGGAACGCGTTTGGGTGGTGCTGAAGTATCCACGAAGCATGCAGGATTCATCGTTAACGTGGACAATGCGACTGCGGCCGAATATATCTCTCTTATTCGCCACGTACAAAAGACAGTTAACGAACGATTCGGCGTCGAGCTCGAAACTGAAGTTCGCATCATTGGCGAAGACGAATAATCACATCCCCCTGATCTTGTAAACGGTTTGAGATAAACGGATCGGAACACACAGTTCAGACCCGTTGCAAAAGTTATAGAGCCCTATAGAGCCCTATGGAGGCAGAATAATTCCAATATTGATGGAATTCCTCTGGTGTATCCACAGGGCTCTTGTTGTTTGTGTTTGTCTATTGATAGCGTGGCCGTGATGTTCCCTGAAAAATACCCATCTTTCCATGGCTCTTGTTGTTTGATGATAGCATTTGGTGCATGATTTGTCCTCTTACGGAGGAAAAATCACTGAAATGTCTTTCAAATAGTGGACACATTTTCGGAGGAGAGGTATATTCCCAGAAGACCTTTTTATCTATATATGGTGATATATGTTCGTAATAGTTTCTATATATAGAAATTAAGGTGTGGGGGACATACTATCCTCTTTGTCCACCTTTATATGGACATTTTCCTTGTTTGTCCATTCACAGTGTACAAAATAGTAGAAACGCGC
>NZ_JMDX01000050.1:0-31031 GCF_000935845.1 Paenibacillus sp. E194 | reverse complement strand
GATTCGCGGCTTCCGCATCGAGCTGGGCGAGATTCAAGTCGTGCTTGCCAAACATCCAAGCGTAGCGCAGGCGGCGGTCATTGTGCGGGAGGACAGTCCAGGGGATAAGCGGCTTGCGGCTTATGTGGTTCCTGCTGCAAATGCCCATTGGGATGCGGCGGAGCTGCGCCGACATGCGGCTTCCATGCTTCCTGATTATATGGTGCCATCAGCGATTATTGGGCTGGATGCACTACCGCTCACGCCGAATGGCAAGCTGGATCGCAAGGCGCTTCCGGCGCCTGATATTGCTCTTGATGCAGATGGGCGCAACCCGAGAACGCCGCATGAAGAAGTGCTCTGCGATTTGTTCGCTGAAGTGCTGGGCCTTCGCCGCGTCGGAATCGATGACAGTTTTTTCGAGCTGGGAGGACATTCACTGCTTGCGGTTCGGCTCATCAGCCGTATCCGCGAAGCGCTTGGACGAGAGCTTAGCATTGCGGTATTGTTCGAGGCGCCAACCGTGTCCGGCCTTGCGGAGCGGATGGAGCTGGATCGGGACAGCGGTAACAGCGCGCTCCAAGTGCTGCTGCCGCTGCGGACGCATGGCGAAGAGATTCCGCTGTTCTGCGTCCATCCGGCAGGCGGCTTGAGCTGGTGCTATGCCGGATTAATGAAGCATCTTGGTGTGAATTACCCGATTTACGGCTTGCAGGCACGCGGAATTGCGCAGGCTGAGGAGCTTCCGCAGACACTGGACGAGATGACGGCCGACTATATTCGCCATATTCGCATGATTCAACCGCAGGGGCCGTACCGCTTGCTGGGCTGGTCGCTGGGTGGCAATGTCGCGCATGCGATGGCCGTGCAGCTGCAAGAAGAAGGGGAAGAGGTCGCGTTTCTGGCGATGCTGGACGCCTATCCGAGCCACTACTTGCCGATTCGGGGAGAACCGGATGAAGAGGAGGCGTTGACCGCCCTGCTTGCCTTGGGAGGCTATGACCGCGACAGTATCGGCGATGAGCCGCTGACGATTGCAAGTGCAATTCGTATTTTGCGCAGCGACAGCAGCGCCTTGGCTACATTGGATGAAGCGACGATTATGAATTTGAAGGTTACGTATGAGAATTCGGTTCGCCTGTTGGGTGCTTATGTGCCGAGAAGGTACGATGGTGATCTGCTGTTCTTCCGCTCGACGATCATTCCAGACTGGTTCGATCCGATTGAGCCGGAGATGTGGATTCCTTATGTGGGTGGCCGTATCGAACGCCATGATATTGCATGCCGGCATAAAGACTTATGCCAGCCAGGGCCTTTAACTGAAATTGGGGCAAGTATCTTACAGAAGCTTCAAAATGCAAGCAGTAGGAATGCCGCTTCTGAAGTTCATGTGTAGGAATCTTCTATTCTTAGGAGACAGAGACAATCCTTCTGTTTGATGTGATTGGTCGAGCAAGGTAAGGGGAGAAAGAGAAAGGGAACAAGGGGTCAATATTGCAGCAAAATGCGAACTAATTATTTTGAATGAAATTCACATGAAGCCTACTTATGAAGGGGAGGGGTTGCAGAATGGCAAATCCTTTTGAGCAAGCAGACGGCTCGTTTTTGGTTCTGCGAAATGATGAGGAGCAATATTCGATCTGGCCGGCCTTCGCGGCCGTACCTGAGGGCTGGAGCAAGGTTCTTGGCCCCGTTTCTCGGGAAGAGAGCATCGAATATATTAATCTGCATTGGATAGATATGAGGCCTCGAAGCTTGGTGGCGCCGGTTACATCTGTGCTGGAAGAGGCTCAATGAGCAGGCGCTTGGATCCGAAAAAAGCAGTGTGCATCGTGTACGTGGCAGCCATGTTCGTGGTTGCCATGGACGCAACCATCCTCAACGTTGCGCTGAAGACGATAAGCGACGAGTTTCACATTCCGCCAGCCGCATCGGGAGCGCTTAATGTAGGATACTTGGTAAGCATTGCGATAGTTCTGCCGCTGGCAGGCTGGCTGGGAGACAGATGGGGCACCAAACGCATCTTCCTGCTTGCACTTGCGATATTTACTGGTGCGTCGGTGCTGTGTGGAACGGCTGGAGATGTACATTCTCTGATCTTCTACCGCATCCTGCAGGGGATTGGGGGAGGTTTAATTACTCCACTCGGAATGGCGATGCTGTTCCGGACATTCCCTCCTCAGGAACGGGCCAAAATCTCACGGTCGCTCGTGCTGCCAATCGCAATTGCACCTGCAGTGGGGCCAATCCTGAGTGGTGTGATGGTCGAGCACCTTTCATGGCGCTGGATTTTTTATGTGAATTTGCCGCTTGGAATTGCTGCTTTGCTGCTTGGCCTACTGTACCTGCAGGAGCACAAAGAGCCAGAGGCGGGCCGCCTGGATATTCCCGGCGTCCTGTTGTCGGCACCAGGGCTAGGACTGGTGATGTACGCGCTTAGCCAAGGTCCGCTGCAGGGCTGGAGTTCACCAGTGATAATCGTTGCGGGCAGTGTGGGCACGGTGCTGTTGGCAGGAATGGTCTTTGTTGAACTTCGAGTACAACAGCCACTGCTGGATCTAAGGCTCTTGCAAGACCGCCTGTTCCGGACGGCAGGACTTGTCGCCATGTGTTCCGCTGCGGGACTGCTCGGCATGCTGTATGTATTTCCGCTCATGTATCAGCATGCGTTGCAGGCTTCGGCCTTAGATGCTGGCTTGACTACTTTCCCGGAGGCATTGGGACTTATGGTGTCCTCGCAGCTTGTACCACGGTTCTATCCAAGGTACGGACCCAAGCGAATTATTATGATCGGACTGCTCTGCACGTCAACGATCTTCGTGCTGCTTAGCATGGTTGGAGCAGGAACGAGCCCATGGCTCATACGAGGCATGCTGTTCGCGGTCGGCCTGTGTTTGGGACATACCGTCGGAGCCGTTCAGATCGCGGCCTTCTCCAACGTGCCTCCAGCCTCGATGGGGCGCGCTACCACTTGGTTCGCGGTTCAGAACAGACTTGGACCGGCCATAGGAATGGCCGTATTGTCCGCCATCATGGCTGTTATTGCAAGCGGTCAACTAACGAACGGAGCTGTAGAAGCTGCCGATGCTGGACAGCTTGAAATGAATCTACTCGCTTACCGTACCGCTCTGCTCGGTGCTGCTGCATTTCTGCTTCTTGGTTTATGTGCCGCATTCCGAATTAAGGACAGCGACGCCGCCGCGACCATGAAATCTCGGCAATCTTCCATTCCTCCGACGAAGCCCGTAAAGGCTGAAGGATAGAGGATATAGGATAAAGGAAGTATCCTGAAAAGCTAGATTTGTGGTAGCATTACAGTGTATATACTATTGTTCAAGTGTTGGTGTTCGTTGTGAATTATTGTCGTCGACCCCCAATAGCGCATAAAACCCGGGGGATCGACGACAAATTGAAATAAGGAAATAATAGAAAAACGTTGATACAATGCAATTTTTGAGGAGTGATTAACCGTTCCTATCTTCATTTTTGGGACGAATTCTTTATTTTCGGATGAATAGCGTCGGTGAACCAGTCAAAATCTGCAGTTGCCCGTTCTTCTATTGTATTTGTCACATGGCAGTAAGTATGTTGCCGTCAGGGTAGGCTCATCGGAGTCTACGCCGTGGGAGAAATAATAAAGCCGCGGGGTGTAAATCCTCACGGCATATCATGGCACGGCAATATTTTATTTCATATGCCTTAATTCTGCTTCCGCCGTTCCTTAGACAAAGAATGGCCAGGAAAAGCCGTTCGATCCCAAAATGGGAAACTACTACTCCATAGCGGTAAGGCGGCAGACCATCCACGTAATTCTGATTCATGATGTATGCCACGCAGTTGAGCCCACTATCCAGCGCTGGAAGGGTTCTACCGGATACACACCCCCGAGGACAATATATCCACTTTCACCGATGATTTTATTTTTGCTTTCTTGTTCCTCTGCTGCTATTGCATTTATTCTCGTTTACTGGATCATCGACCACACGAATGCTGGCAATTTGGTTCGTTCGATAGAGAACTTGAATGGGACCTGCGCACCTAAAACATTTCCACAGTGTAATCCAACTTCTCCCTTGTCTAACGACTACCTCTTGTACAAAGGAAGGAAACCCTTTATTTTGGCCCTTAATACGTACGAAAACATATTTACTGACGTACTTTTTTAGACTGGCTGTTGACATGGTACCACTCCCTTATCATAGTCCCAATTTTTTTATATTCTGTTTACTCCTTAGCTGTTGGGTTGTAGCCCTATAATCAGCAGGTTGCCTTCGAAAGACAAAATTTCATGACCCTTCCGGGTCGTAGGCTTGATGACATTTCGTAAAAAACGCCATGCTAGGAGCGTTGCAGCTGGCGTATATTTTGGGAGCAGCATAAATGGGTTATTGATATTAGATGAGGAATGTTGAAGGGCGACCGGAAACAAAGATGAAACGCCAGGAATGGGATCCGGGCCTTTTTACTTTCAACACGTTCTTATAGAGCTTTTATTGAATTTGTCTTGGATTGGGACAAAATGGGGAGAGCCCTTGTCTTAACAAGGGCTCAGCAAGATTCTATTAGATCACATGTATTTTTGGGAGTACCTATTTTTGAAGATGGGTAAAACAAAGTACTGAGGGATACAACAGGTTGTATTCTTGCAGAACTAATTTAACGTGGAGCTAATGTATAGGTTTCACCCAGAGCTGTAATGTTGCTGAGAGTATCTTTCCAGCCTGATTTTTCTACAAGAGTTTTAACGCCTTTTGCGATTTCCTCATAAAATTGCTCTTGTTTTTTGTTGTATTTGGGATTGTCGTGAGGATTTGGAGTTATTTTGTACGTATGTTGACCTGGGTTGAATGTAATCCCTCGGTTTTTTCCGAAAGATTCTTCGATATATTTATATGTTTCTTTGTTGATCGTGATTGAGCCACTTACCCCTTTAGCATCTACATTAGTGCCGGAGAAAGGAAACACGATTAAAGCAATGGCCAAAAACAGGGACAATGATACGGCAAGAAATCCTTTTTTCATGTAAACACTCCTTCTTTCGAACTGAGAGGTGGCCACCTCCTTATTTTATATATTCCATTTTGCGTGATTAATACCTTAAATTTACTTTTTTTGTTATGCGAATGACGTGTTGGCGCTGCCCTATAAAAAAACTAAAGCCTCGGATTGCCCGAGGCTTGTTTGTTACTTCAGTGGCTCAGTTTTGAACTTGGAACGCATCTCATCATAATTTTTCTTCATACTCTCACTTTTGCTATCAGACTCGAAGCCGAATCCTATCTTCCCATCCATCGTTAACACGATCATTTCTTTATCTTTCCCGTCTACAGTTCCTGACAGCAATACGATAGTGGCTTTCTCTCCATCCTTTTCATACTCCGTTGATTCAATAACTTTCGGGTTTTTGTACATATTCTTTTCAGGAATTTCTAGGCTTATCCCCATAGCGAACAGCGGCATCGCTTCTGGATGTACCTTCTCTTCCACGAACTTTTTCTTAGCCTCTTTGTCGGTGCCGTTTAGGTATGTATTGACATAATCGAGTGCTAGAGCTTCATCTTTGGATGCTTGTCCACCTCCGCAGCCTACCAATACTAATACGCAGATTAAGAATATTGCACTAATTTTCTTCAAATAAATAACCTCCTTTTTTCTATATTATATGACTGATTGCTCATATACGCACGAAAAACATCATACTAAGTATCACCATGACGAACACAGAGCTATTGTGGTCTACAAATGCACCAATAAATACGATCGTATGGTAAAAGACAGTCGGGTAGAATGATTGTAGGAGGTGTAGCGTAATGGAAGAGGTTTTCTAGAATCAGGGTACGAAGCATCTGCACTCAATCAAGGTCAAAGAAAAGTAACTTGCTGTACGATAAAATGATCGCGGAAAATATTGAGGAGATTCGTCTTGTCGAGGAAGCTTTAACAACAAAAAAATATGTCAATATCACTAACATTTAGGGTCTCGCTTACGGCGAGGTTTTTTTTGATTGAGAGGAGATGAAGGATGTGAACAACGAATAAGGGAGTTTGTGAGGGGAGAGCTAGCTGCCCTTCAATCGGGGCAGCTAGAGAAATAATCATTGAGATCGATAAAGCAGAGTTGGGAAGAACTGTTGCGGAGGCTTTGAAAAGCTTAGAAGAAAAAACCTAGTCTGAATCGATAAGTTCGAGGCGCTCAAGAATTTTAATTGTCGTCAGAGCTGATAAGCGAACTGTCAATTCAACATTACCTGCTAAGACAGATTCATCTTCTAGGGCTTCTTTATTTTTGGCGAAAACCTCTTCGGTAACTTCGTTAACTAGTTTAAGAATTATAGACTTATCCAAAAAAATAACCTCCATTCCGTCGATAGTTCTACATACTTCGACAAATGAGGAGGTTTTTCCTACGTCTCTCAGAATTATTTTATTTTATGGAATACTCATTTACTTCGAACGTTAGTATTTTATCGAAAATTACATAGTCTTTGCGGCTGCTGAACGGGCCCTTGTTATTGTTATGCTTGTTTATAGCGTAGGACGCTGTGCCTGAACCGGCTTGTTTATTTTCATACCAGTTGATAAAGGCGTTCACTTCTCCCATGCTCAGGTCAAATTCCTTTTCTAACCCCGTTGTCATGGTAACGACTAGAATTGCTCTTTCGCCTTGTTCGGGATCCGGTTCTGGTTTAGGCTCGGGCTTTGGCTCTGGTTTAGGTTCCGGTTTAGGTTCCGGCGTTTTCGGATCGAACGGTTGTAATGTGCTGCCGTCAGGCAAATCCAGAGCAACGATATATAAATATTCTGTCGTGTTGTTCACGATTTCAACGGAGTGTTCTTTTGACGCTAAAATCGGACTTTCGAACATGATTCTTGAAGTGCTGTCATTATTCCCGTTTAGTGAGAAATTATTTGTTTTTACTCCGTCAATATAAACATCAATGTCCTTTGAGCCATTGTTGTAGTAGTAGGAAATGAATCGGAATTGTTCTCCTACAAAATTAAATTTCATCTTTGCACCGCTTGTGTGTCTTACGTTTTTAGTACAGCGTGACACCTCGCAGACAGTCCATTGTCCCTCGTACGATATGTTGAACTCGTCATACAGGAATCTTTTCCAACCGTTCTCGGGATTGCTGGATGCTTGCCAAATATTTAAAGCATATGCACTTGAAGAAAATGATAATACAAGAAAGATGGACAATAAAACAGGCAGCAAGTATTTTTTCATAAGATCGATCTCCTCAAATGATTAATATATGGACATATTACCGGGTATAAATAGGGATTGTCTAAACATATGGACCCATTTACTGATAGAAATAGAAATAATTTATAAAATATTATATGTTGGGTGGTGGAAAGAGAACGTTTGTAGGAGCATTAAAATAGTTAAGAGAAGTTTATATAACGTGGGATACTCTAAAGCTTGCATCGTTTATGCTGCAAGGGCTCGACATAAACAAATAAACAAGAGCCGTTGAGGAAAGAATCCCACGGCTCTTTTGCAACAAGTAAATTTAAATTGTTTTTTTGAACTCGAACTTGTATTTCGAATTTGGATCGAAATCGTTCGGCCCAACCGGCATTACTCGATAAAAAGCTTTTTCTCGCGGCTTAACGGTTCCACTATGAAACTCTTGTAAGCCCGGGCCGTTTTGGTTTATATATTGAATCGAGATAATATTATTATCATAATCCGTTCGAACGTACTGGAGTTGCAAATTCAAACCAAATGGGGGAGTCAACAATACATAGTAATTTTGTTCCCATTGTCCGTGGGAATTATCATAGACATACCAATCTTCGTCAGTCAAGCTTTCGAGAGGTACCCAAGACTGGTAATAAGAACCGTCTGACATGTCGTTAGCTGTTCTCATTGTATCTCCCCAACCATGGAGTGCAAACGACGAACTTGATCCAAAGACCATCAAACAAGCGACCAGCGCGATTGATGCTGATAGTTTCTTTAATCTCTGCATATTTCATGCCTCCCATTATTTCAGAATCTGAATGTAGATCCTAGTAGTGTGTATGAAATACCAAGATGTAAAAGAAATCAGTTTCTGGCTGGCCAACCATGATTAATCTTAACATACATTATTGTCCAAGTATATAGTATTTGTGGATTATACTGGATTATTTTTGTGTTGAAATATAGTTGGTTATTCCAAATTAATATAGACACTAAGAGTGAATCTACAGAGATGTTGTGGGGGAAATTCTACGTAATACATCTTTAGGGCGTAATAATAGTTCTATTTGGTATTTATTATTGTATTCGCAAATTGATAAGTATTCCTCGTAGAGTTAAACGATTAGAGGATGTTGTCTATAAAAGTGAGAAGCAAAAGTAACCTGCCATTGTGGAGGGTTACTTTTTTTGAACGCTTAACTCTATTTTAGCAGGGATCTTTTTGTTTAAGATCGAAATATGTTCAAGGAGAGAAATGGGGTTGGGTATTTTTGTATTTTTCCATTCACAATATGTATCATACCTTATGGTGCGTTTTTTAGTTCAATGAACAAAGCATATATGTCAGACTGACAAGGAGAGTTGCTGAATGCCAGTACACATAATCATAGGTGACTTATTGAATGCGAAGGAATTGATTATCGGACATCAGGTGAACTGCCAAGGGGTAATGGGCTCTGGCATAGCGAAGGCGCTGCGGGACAAATACAGTACATTGTATCCAAGCTATAAGCGGTACTGTTCCCAGCATAACAGTCCAGATGAACTGCTGGGAAAGTGTCATATCGTTCAGGAAGGTTCCAGACATATAGCGAATCTGTTCGGTCAATTAGAATATGGCAGACAAAAGAGTAGAGTATATACGAACTATGAGGCGCTACGAACCTCCCTGACTACGTTACGAGAATACGCTGTACAGAACCAATTATCTGTTGCTCTGCCGCATGGTATCGGTTGTGGTTTGGCTAATGGAGATTGGGATGTTGTAAATGAGATTATTGATCATGTTTTCGGCGATTATGATGTTATGTTGTACAAGCTATAACTGTATCGTTTCGGTATTCCAATCAATACATCTTCCCACTACTTATCGATGTTGGTACTGACTTCGGAGCTGATTGACAGGTACTGAGGAGATTGTGGCTCGATTAACTCAGGCAGGTGAATGAGGAAGATGACTTCAATTTTGTATTTGCCTCTCGGCACCTGCTTGTCTTCATGGTCTTGAAAAGACCATCGTTCCTCATAGCTCATCTTCTCATCATTGTTCAAGGTTCGTTCGACTACTTCTGCGGTAAAAAGTTTATTCAACGACCAACGGTACACTTCCTTGCCAACTTCATCTGTGACGATAAAGTCGTAGGGTTGCGAGCTGTAGGAAATGACCAGATCTTCTCCAGCCACATTGTGTATTCCGAATTGCAGTGTTACATAGTCCTTATGCTGCTCTGTTGAGAGAAACGTTGTAACCATATGATTCGCCCCTTATCTATCCATATGATAAAAAACAGAAACCACTCATCCCTCATAACGCGCACCTGTATCGAAAGATTCCACCCGAGAGTTACTTTCCCCGAAGTCGGTTTCTCTTACAAATTCTCTTCCCGTCTCCATCCGAACCTAAGTGAGATGTGACAAAGCCGCTGCACCTGACTTCGGTACAACGGCAGGAAATGAGTATTCGACCTCTTGAGATTGCGTATTTATGATTATTACTTTATTTCGCATACTTCATTCTTACGTGTTTCTGTATTACTTGATGTTTGCTTCATTTCGTATTATATGCTGCTTCCATGTTAACGATTCTACCAATGTTACATCCAAAATGTCTCATAGAATAACATTACAATTAAGCTCGTAAGTACACCAACCACCATCCAACCCCATATGTTTGTGAAAAGGCTGTTTTTATACTTGCCCATATACTTCTTGTTGTTCGTTAGAATCATAATGAAGATAAGAACCGGCACCATCAGCATGCAGCCTATTGCTTGTGTGAGTACGGTGATGAAGTTGAGCGGCAAATCCGGGATTAAAATAAGTAGTGCAGCTAATACAAGACTGCCGATGTAGACAAGATAGAAATTAGGAGCTTCTTTTATCTTATTGTTTAAGCTGTACTCCTCATTGTGAGATGAGAATATCCTATGAGTCATGTTGCAAAAAGTGCATGGGCACCTAAAATTTTGTTGTGATTCTGCAACAAAGCGGCTGGAAACAAGCAGCGTGTTGAGAAATTCTCAACATCAATTCATTTGGACTAGCACATTTTGATCAACAGGGGAAGTAGAATATAGAAAGATTTTACAGGAGGGGGAAGGATATGAGTACAGGGGCATTTATTCTAATGGTGGTTTCAACAATCGTATCGTATTCACTCGGAATATACGTGTTGAATAAATTTCATGGGCGGAGAAAGTGAAGGAACATTGGTGACTCACGTATTTTTGTAAAAAAGAATGAAATCATTTTAATGATAATCGAGTATATTGTAAATTTTGGGTTAATAAGTAAAAAAATTGGACAGCTCATATTTCTTCCCTAAGATGGTTGAGGAACATAAATCAATGGGGGTAACGATTTAAGTGCGTCCGTTTCGGCTACGCCACATCTGGCCCTGGATATTGAGTCCGCGAAGGACAAAGTATTCTGAATGAGATCTTTACTATACAAGCCGTATTGGATAATGCAACGAACATTTACGTAGAAGATATTAACGTGAAGTATGATAAAACGCGTTTCCAGCTTGTAAAGGTAGAAGCGGCAGACCATATTGGGTTGTTCCATAATGGAACAGTAGCCGATGATACAGTAACGCAACAAAAGGGAAAATCGCGGATAACGGAACCACTGAGGTTACATTGACCGAAGAAAATTGCGACGAAAAAGATTGAGGTTATCGGTGGGGAGTTGACGAATGCAATTTTGGCTAATCCGAACTACGATTTCAATAAATAGTATATTTGCCACTCCTTATGGAGCGGCTTGTTTATATCATTCTGGATGAGCATGTTGCAAAATAAATAATACTGGGAGTCGAACAATACAATGCAAAAGATAATAAGTTGAATACATATGTATTCAAATCTCCATCTTACAAATTTTTATATATAAAAATTTGTAAGATGGAGATTTGAAACAGTAGACTACGTTATTATCATGAATATAATCGATCTATCGTATAGACTAACCATAAATTTTAGGATTCGATACAGAGGGTGGGAAATAATAATGTATTTTTTGACTTTTATTAAATAAAGGTGGGTTTTTCTGTTTAGACAAGTGATACGAATATTTATATTATTGTGAAGGACATTAATTATAGGGGGGTAAGCGAAGTGAAAGGAATGAAAAAGTATTTAGCAGCTTTGGCTTTTCTGCTGATTTTGCTGATGGTACCACAGAAAGGATTTGCTGCATTTGATTCAGATTTTAGTGGAGGATTGTTGGACAAGAATATTTTTGTTCTTAAAGGTTCAACCCCAGAAAATTCTATAAACACTAGAAGTAATGGGCTTACAGATAAGAATATAAACACTGGACTTCGGTTTTCAGCTTATGGCGGTAATGCGGATCGTGCTATTTTAGAATCAGCATTTAAAGAACCAGCCACTGTCAGCGCGATCAAATTGTTTGGATATAATAATAAGAATAAAAATATTTCTGCTAGTGTTGGTTTTCTTAATAAAGATGGAGAGTACATACAAGTAAATGGTGAAAATTTTGTTAAAATCTCTTTAGAACAAGATGGAAGTTTGATCGAAATTCCTCGAACGAGTGGCATTTATAGAGTAATTATAATTAATGACTCAAAAGAAGCTGTAAGTATAAGTGAAATTAATCTCTATGATTATGGCGTGAGACCACTGGAACTTAGTGCAAATGCAGAAAGCACTAGCGTGAGTCTCAAGTGGAATTCAGTAGCTGGTTCACTTGGATATAACGTTGAACGATCAACAACAACGGGTGGGCCGTATGAAAAGATTGCTAGTGTGGTTGAAACAACATACCGCGATCTTAACGTTGTATATGGAAAAACCTATTTTTATGTTATTACGTCTGTGAATGACAAGGGAGAAGGGCAAAAATCAAATGAGGCTTCCGCTACGCCTTATCCTTCAGAAGAGACATCAGAAGTCACAATAGATATTGAGTCAGCGAAGGACAAAGTATTTCTGAATGAGACCTTTACTGTACAAGCCGTATTGAACAATGCGACGAACATTTTCGCAGAAGATTTCAACGTGAAATATGATAAAACGCGTTTCCAGCTTGTAAAGGTAGAAGCGGCAGACCATATGGGGTTATTCCATAATGGAACGGTAGCTGAGGATACTGTAAGATTGATTACTGCAAGCTTGGGCAAGAATTACGGCATTAATGAAAAAGGTACACTGGTTCATTTCACTTTCAAAGCAATCGGTCTCGGAAAAGGGAAAATTGACGTGACTAAAGGTAAAATTGCGGATAATGGAACTACTGAGACTACATTAACCGATGTTAACTTCGGCAAAAAAGAAATTGAGGTTATCGGCGGAGATTTTACGAATTTTACACTGAAGCACCTTGGTTTTTTAGGGTATAACTATACGGAGAACAAAAATAAATTAACCGATGAGTTGAAAAACTTGTTGGGCTCCGCAGGCAATGTTGCGGATGTCGATCTCGTGCAGTTGACAAATGCAATTTTGGCTAATCCGAATTACGATTTCAATAAATAATAGGTTTGCCGCCCCTTATGTGGGCGGCTTTCTTTTTTTTTGATCATGCAAATAGAAGAGTTTCAATCCCAAAATCGTCTTGAATAATTTGGAAAATGGATCTATAGTAAGTATGACGTTAACATACTAACCGGTCAGTATGTTGAGTGAAGGGAGGCTATGCCAATGAATTTCGATTATTCCAAGAAGGTTGAATCTTTGCGGAAAACGTTGCTGGAATTCATGAACGATGTGGTGTATCCGCAAGAACGAACGTATGAGGAGTATCTTAGTCAGGCCGGAAGCAGATGGGAGATCCCTCCGATCATGGAGCAGATGAAGGAGCAGGCTAAGCGGGCTGGTCTCTGGAACCTGTTCCTGCCGGACAGCCAATACGGTGCAGGCCTCAGCAACCTAGAATATGCGCCCCTGTGCGAAATTATGGGACGTTCCCTTATTGGCCCAGAGGTATTCAATTGTTCGGCGCCGGATACGGGCAACATGGAGGTGCTTGTGCGGTATGGAACGCGAGAGCAGAAGGAGAAGTGGCTTGTGCCTCTGCTTGAAGGGACTATCCGTTCATGCTTTTCGATGACGGAACCGGATGTCGCGTCCTCGGATGCAACGAACATTGAAGCGACCATCGAACGGCAAGGCGACGAATATGTCGTAACCGGACGCAAATGGTGGTCTTCCGGTGCCGGAGATCCGCGCTGCAAGGTGGCAATCGTGATGGGGAAGACGAATCCAAACGCGCCGGCCTATGAGCAGCAGTCTATGATTCTCGTGCCGATGGATGCACCTGGTGTGAATGTCAAGCGCATGCTGCCCGTGTTCGGCTACGATCACGCACCGCACGGACATGCGGAAATTGAGTATGATCGCGTACGAATACCGCTCGATTCCATGCTGTGGGAACCGGGCAAGGGATTTGCCATTGCGCAGGGAAGGCTTGGACCGGGGCGCATTCATCATTGCATGCGCCTGATCGGTGCGGCAGAACGCGCGCTCGAAGTACTGTGCAAGCGTGTACGGCAGCGTACTGCATTCGGCAGGACGCTTGACCGTCAGGGCGTTGTGCAGGATTGGATTGCCACCTCGCGTATTGAGATCGAGCAGGCCCGCTTGCTGACGCTTAAGGCGGCTTACATGATGGACACAGTCGGAAATAAAGCGGCAAAAGCGGAAATTGCCATGATTAAAGCGGTCGCTCCCAATATGGCGCTGCAGGTCATTGACCGGGCCATTCAGGCGCTTGGGGCCGCAGGTGTCTGCGAAGACTTCCCGCTTGCCTCGCATTGGGCCAATGCGAGAACGCTGCGCTTGGCGGATGGGCCGGATGAGGTGCACAAGGCGGCCATCGCCAAAATGGAGCTTCGCAAATACGAAGAGATGAAAGCGATTACGATGTAAAAAGATCAATAAAGAGTAGATGGCACGGAACGGGACTCTACCCTTTTCATGAATGGGGGATGGAAGGTGAACGTCAAGCAATTATTTGACTTATCGGGTAAAACGGCGATTGTAACTGGAGGCGGGCGAGGACTCGGAGAGCAAATTGCTCAAGGCTTGGCTGAAGCGGGTGCGAATCTCGTTCTCTGCTCGCGCAGGGTTGACGCATGTTTGGAGACGGCCGCCCGAATCCAACAGGATACAGGCTCCTCATGTCATGGGATGGCTTGTGACGTTAGAAATCCGGAGGACGTTCGGCGTGTGGTGGAACAGACGGCAGAAAAGTTCGGTCGTCTCGACATTTTGGTAAACAACAGCGGTGCTTCTTGGGGCGCGCCAGCTGTCGACATGCCGCTCGAAGCTTGGAATAAAGTAATGGATATCAATGCGACTGGCACGTTTTTGATGGCACAGGCAGCTGGGAAGATCATGATTGAGCAGCGCGGCGGCAAAATCATCAACATCGCTTCCGTGGCTGGACTGGGCGGTTCGGATCCGGCCTGGTTGGATGCCATCGGCTACAGCGCGAGCAAGGGCGCGGTCATTGCATTCACGAAGGATCTCGCGGTCAAATGGGGCAAGCACAACATTCATGTCAATGCGATTGCTCCGGGATTTTTTCCGACCAAGATGACCCGCGATGTTCTTCAACACGGAGGGGAACAAATAGTAAGCCTCACCCCGTTGAGACGGCTCGGATCTGATCGCGATCTGAAGGGGAGCGTCGTATTCTTGGCCTCCGAGGCTTCCGATTACATCACCGGTGCGGTGCTGACTGTGGATGGCGGCATGACAGCCATGTAACTGTCCCTGAATCGCGATCCAAAGGCAGATATCTCACCCTTTTTTATCCAGTAAAGCTATTTTGAAACAATAAGGAGGTCTAATTACCATGACGTCCAGGCAAGAGACATTACAGCAGGATACGATTCCCGTTCGCAAGGGCGAGGAGTTGAATGTTGCTGCGCTAGAAGAGCATTTACGTGAGCATCTCGATATTCCGGAAGCCCCATTGGAAGTGGAGCAGTTCGGGGCGGGACATTCCAATTTAACATACGCGATACGGAGCGGGGATTGGCAGGCCGTAGTGCGTCGTCCTCCTCTGGGGCCAGTCGCTCCTAAAGCACACGATATGCAGCGCGAATATACGATTCTCTCGAGACTGCATCCATTTTTTTCGCTTGCACCTCGTCCGTATTTGTACTGCGGCGACACCTCAATCATTGGCAGTCCTTTCTTCGTGATGGAGCGCCGGAACGGAATCGTGTTGGATCGAAGCTTTCCTTCGGATGTGGAATATACGCCTCAACTAGGCAGGGACATTTCCGAGACGATGGTCTCGACATTGGCCAAGCTGCATGAAGTTCCTTATCGTGAAACGAATCTAAGGGCGATCAGCCAGCCAGACGGCTTTATGCGTCGGCAAGTGCATGGCTGGATAGAACGTTATGAGCGTGCCAAAACGGATGAGATCCCAGGAGAAGAGAAACTCAAAAAATGGCTGGCTGATTTCTTGCCGCATTCGCAGACACCGACCGTCATCCATTACGATTATAAGCTGAACAATATCATGTTCGCAGGCGACAGTCTTACAGAGATCGTCGGCGTATTCGACTGGGAGATGGCGACGGTGGGCGATCCAATGGCGGATGTCGGAGCAGCGCTCAGCTACTGGTTCGAACCGAATGATCCGTCTGAACTGCTGCACGGCTTAGGGCATGTCCCGCTTACGGTTCGCTCGGGCTTCATGTCGCGTGCCGAATTCCTAGAGGCATATGCGTCAAAAAGCGGACGAGATGTATCGGAGGCCCATTACTACTTGACCTTCGCTTACTTCAAGCTGGCGGTTATCTGTCAGCAAATTTACTACCGTTGGAAAAAGGGGCAGACGAGCGATGAGCGCTTCGGCCGTTTCAACAATACCGTACAGACGCTGATTGCACACGCTTGGCAGCAAGCTGAACGTGGCAAGCTGTAAACTAGATTACGATTATTGCGCATGATAGAGTTGCGGTTCATCACAATAGGGAGGTTCTTTGAGATATGGGCAATGAGCATTTACTTGTACAAAAGATAGGGCATGTTCTGTCGTTGAAGCTGAATCGTCCAGAGAAGCTGAATGCGTTCAGTCCTTCGATGATTCGGGGGATTATCGCTGCGCTAGAGGAGGCGCAGAGAAACACAGACATTCGAGTTATCTGCTTGTCGGGAGCGGGACGCGCCTTCAGTGCAGGCGGGGACGTGACAACAATGAGCGGCGCAAAGCCGAATAATGTCTATGATCATATTGGAATGATGAATGAACTGGTTCATTCCATTAAAGAAATCGAGAAGCCCGTGATAGCGGTCGTGCATGGATTCGCGGCAGGGGCAGGCTTCAATCTTGCGTTAGCTTGCGACTTGATTATTGCAGCCAATGATGCCAAATTTGTGATGAGCTTTGCCCAAGTCGGTCTCATCTCCGATGGAGGGGGATTGTTCTTCTTGCCGCGTCTCATTGGCATTCATCGCGCCAAGGAACTGCTATTCAATGCCGAGCCGATCGATGCGGAATATGCCCACCGTTTAGGTATCGTAAACAAGCTGTATCCATTGGAGCAATTGGAATCGGGTGCGCTCGAATACGCTTCCCGCTTGGCGAAGGGCCCCATTAAGGCGTATGGGATGCTTAAGAAAATCGCCGACCGGTCGTTGACTTCCTCATTGGATGATATATTAGAACGGGAAAGGGTTACGCAAGCTATGATGGTCACGACCGAGGATCACCTGGAAGGTGTTCGGGCGTTCGTCGAGAAGAGACAGCCTTCCTTCAACGGTCTGTAGCACTTGTCGGTTTTATTCGTTCTGAATGACAAAATGGTTAGCAATGAGGAGGCGATTTTTGATGACGCAATCCCATTATGCGTATTGGCCCGCGCGATTGCCTGTTTCCATTTCAGTTCCGGATACGACGCTTACTGACAACCTGGAGGTTTCTGCCCGCCGTTATCCGGATAAGACGGCAATCATTTATTATAACAACTCTATTTCCTATCGAACCTTATGGAAAGAAGTCAATTTGATGGCCGCTTATTTGCTCCATCTCGGCGTAGAGCAAGGCGATCGCGTGCTGTTATATATGCAGAATAGTCCTCAGTATATTATCTCCTATTACGCGATTATGCGATCCGGTGCTATCGTTGTACCTATCAATCCTATGAATCTCACCGAAGAGCTTTCCTACCTTATTGAAGACAGCGATGCAAGAGTCGGCTTTGTGAGCCAAGAGCTGTATTCACGTATCGAACCGTTGTTAGCAGATCGTTGCCTCGAACGCATCATTGTTGCTACCTATTCGGATTATTGCAGCAATGTGGGTGAAGAAGTGCCTGACATCGTCAGGGCATCACGTCTTGAATCGATATCCCCACAAGCTGTGTCCTGGACGGAGGCCATGAAAGTAGCGACTGTTCATCGGGGTTCCTTCCCGACGACGAAGGGGAGTGATTTGGCAGTTCTCCCGTATACATCGGGCACGACTGGCAAGCCAAAGGGTTGTATGCACACCCATAAATCCGTACAAGCGAACGTGATTTCATCTGCTTACTGGGGAGGATTGACACCGGAGGCAAGGGGATTGGCGACACTTCCCTTCTTCCATGTCATCGGAATGATTCATGGCATGCACGCTCCCATTTTTGTCGGTGCAGCCATGGTCATCATGACGCGTTGGGATCGCAGCACGGCCGCCATGTTAATGGAGCGCCACAAATGTACGTATTGGACAGGAATCAGCACGATGATTATTGACTTTTTAGCCAACCCTGAACTTTCTCAGTATGATTTGAGTTCGCTTATGCTGATTAACGGTGGCGGAACTGGTCTGCCAGAGGTCGTGGGCGAGAAGCTCTATCAGGTTACGGGACTGCGATTCGTAGAAGGGTATGGATTATCCGAAACGATGGCGCAGACGCACTGCAATCCGCTGGATCGTCCGAAGCTGCAATGTCTTGGCATTCCAGCCTTTGGCGTAGACTCGCGGGTCATTGACCCGATGACACTTGAAATAAAAGGGCCGGGGGAAGAAGGAGAAATTATTATAGACGGACCGCAGTTATTTCAAGGCTACTGGAATGATTCGGAGGCTACGCGGGCCGCTTTTGTAAAGGTGGAAGGAAAATTATTCTTCCGCACGGGAGACATTGGGCGGTACGACGAAGATGGATACTTCTTCATCGTCGATCGAATGAAGCGCATGATTAACGCCTCGGGATATAAAGTATGGCCAACGGAAGTAGAATCGATTCTATATCGGCATCCGGCGATTCAAGAGGTATGCGTCATTGGCATTCCGGATGAGCGCAAGGGAGAGGAAATCAAGGCTTACATCGTCCTGCGCGAAGGGGAGCGCGGCAACGTGTCGGAAGGCGATATGATAAGCTGGGCGCAGGAGCACATGGCAGCTTATAAATACCCTCGTATTATCGAATTTGTCGCTTCGCTTCCGGTTACTGGCAGCGGCAAAATTTTGTGGCGCAAATTGCAGGACGAGGCATGGAAGAAAGCCGGGGAAAAATCGAGCTCCAGATAAAAGAATCGTATCAACGATTGAAATACGAAAAATCCATTTGTTCCCTTTACATGTCTCTATTGTTCAAGCTAACATAGAAACATATTATTCGACATGAGGGGAGAATCACGCTTGGAGCAGTCCATGAAGGATAAAATCATCAGACACAGTATTGCGCTGTTCGAATCGAAAGGGTTCAGCGAAACCTCGATTCAAGATATTGTCGACACGCTCGGCGTGACAAAGGGCACCTTTTATTATTATTTTACGAGCAAAGAACAGCTGTTGACGCATATTCATCTGCAATATATTGACTATCTACTAGCGGAACAGCGAACCATTTTTGATCGCCTGGATAAATCATGTCAGGAGAAGCTGTCTGGCGTAATCAACATGATGATTCGGGAAATCGCGGAAAAGGGTGCCAGCGCCCGGATATTTTTTCGCGAACTTATTCATATATCGGGCGATGATTTGAATATAATCAAGGGGAAGCGGGATCAGTTCCGGTTCAATTTACAATCCGTCATCGAGCAGGGAATGGAGAACGGAGAATTCCGCAATGATATCCCGGCGGATATGATGACATTCGGCATCCTTGGTGCCTGCAACTGGTGTTACACCTGGTTCAATCCGGATGGCGCCGTATCCGATGTCGAGGTTGCCTCGATCTATACGATGATGTTTTTGAATGGTATGAATAAGCAATAGCAGCCATTTGGAGCAGGCTGTTCATTCTAATGGCATGCGCCTGTACATGCCAAGAGAGCGCGCCGCTGTGTAGTCGAATCCATATTGCTTGCCTTCTTGTCGCAAAGACACTGCAAAGACGGAATTGTGCAATCTTGTTCGTGCACCGTCAAGCGACTAGGGACTTAAACCGACCACTATAGAGACGAGGCCTCCCGTTTCGAAATTATCCTTGGCAAGGAGCAGACCAAGCAATCCGTGGTCTGCTTTTTGTGTGTGCAAGACAATCATCGTGTAATCGTGGGGTTTCGTATCTTGCACTCCCAACTATTTCATAAGGCTCTACCTGAAATCGTTCATTTCCTTGTTTCCTGCTGGAACTTTAATAGATGATGATCCAGCTCTTGGCTTAAGACAATTACCTTCTCGTCGGTAAGGCTTTTTCTCTCTGTTGCCACTTTAAGCAATTGCTGGCGAATTCGCTCGATTTTATTTTTCAATTCTTCTTTTTTCTGATCATCAGAATTAGACGGGGCAATAGCCACTCACCCTCTCTACGTTGATAAATGTGTCTGGCTCATTCTGGCTCCTATAATGGAAAATATACCACATCAACTTTTTTTTGAATCTAAAACTTGCCGAATGTGTTCCATTAGCAAGATAAATGTGAGTATCGTGTTGAGGGTATTTAATCCTAAGGAAATATAAGTTGGGAGATATTATGATGTTTATCGGAGATTTGGGAGAGTTTATGAAGAGTTTTTCTATAAAATGGGACTGAAGAAATGGGGAATTAGGCAGTAACCAACCGAGAATATGTACGCAAAAAGACCGTTCCTAACAAGGAAACGGTCTATTATTGGATGTGATTCTATTCGGTTTTAAATTTCGAAGAAGCTTCCTTCAGTTGCTTGGTCAGGCTGTCAATCTCCTCAATCATCGAGGACAATTGCTGCACCATAGCCGATTGTACTTGAATCGTAGAGGTTACCTGCTCAACGGAAGCAGACACTTCTTCGCCAGAAGCGGACAAGTTCTGAGCCAGTTCCATAACGTCCTCTTTGCCTCGCTTCATGTTGTCCATTTCGTAGGCCATGCCCTTGACTTGTTCAGTGATGTCAACAACGTTGTTCAAAATGGCTTCAAACGCCAGCTTCGTATCGTCTACATATTGATTTTGCTTGGCTGACACATGTTGAAGGCTTCTTACTGATCCATTTGCCTCCTGCGCCAAGCTTAGGTTGTCTGTGATGATTTCCTCGATCTCGCTTGACTGCTTGGCACATAGCTCCGCTAATTGTCTTACTTCGGAAGCGACAACGCCGAATCCTTTGCCGTGCTCCCCGGCTCGTGCGGCTTCTATCGATGCGTTAAGCGCGAGCAAGTTCGTTTGCTTTGCAATCTTGCCGATGGTTTCCGTAATGGAGACAATGCGCAATGAGCTTTCCTCCAGCTTGGTCGTGATGGCTGCGATTGAAGCAACTTCCTGTTCACTGTCACCATGAGTATGAATAAGCTGATTCACGACTTCATTTCCACTATGGAAGACTTCAATAATGGAATCCGTCCGATCCTTCACAGCAGATGACAATTGATTGACAACTGCAATTTTATCCCCGAGATCACCGAACTTATTTACAATTTGCTCGGTATCAAGTGCTTGGGACTCTATAGCTTTGGCGATTTCCATGGTCGTAATCGATGTTTCCTGAATGGATATCGTCGTCTGCTTGGAGGCGGTATCCAATTCATTTGTGCTTGTGTTCAAATGCTCGATTGAGTGATTCATTTGGGAAATCAGGCTCTTATTTTGTTCAACCATGACGGTGAAACTATCCGCCAAGTCTTTGAATTCACTCTTGTAGTTGCCTGTTGCGGCAACGGTAAGATCGCCGGACGCCAATGTCTTGAACAAGTCGGTTAGTCTTGCGATTGGCCGCGTAATTGTACGTGAGATGAGGATACCCACCGTCAAGGATATCAATAGGGCAACAAGCGTAATGATCGATATTTTGGTGAATAGATCATTTAGTGGTTTCTTAATGTTCACATAGCTGTCTTGCACCACAATTGTCCAATCTGCTTTCGGAATTTTGGAATAACGGATAAAGTATTCCGGATCCTCGATACCTCCTCGGGATATTTGCCCCTTAACCGGAGTCTGAACGACTTTATTAAACTTGTCGGATTCTACCATCTGCCCAATTGCCGATTTATTGCTTGAGTGGAAGATGGTTCGGCCTTCCCGATCCAAGACCAAGGTGCTTCCTTGCCCATTGTCGTCCACATGCTTCAGTTGGTCTACAAAAAACGAGGTGTTTACAGTCATAATAAACACACCTTCAACATTCGCGCCATCCCCCAGGATAGGTTGTGCGAACACAACCACCTGACTGCCGGTACTTTTGGATACAATCGACTCGCTGATGAACGTTTGTCCCTTCATTGCCGCTTGGAAATAGGCCCGATCCGTGCGGCTGCTTCCAATGTTATCTCGGTTCGAACTCGCAATGATGATGCCGTTCTTATCGATGAGACTGCCCGAGCTCGTTTTGAGACTATCCGCCATCAGCTTATTCGCCTTCGTGAAAAGCGGATTTCGTTCAGAGAAAAAATCGGCATCCTTTAAGGAATGCTCCGCCCGAAGCTCCAGCAAGGAGAGGTATGTCTGATGAATAGACGCCAAATAAATGGACTGCTCCTCCAGTTGCACGGACGACCATAACCCTTCACCGATACGGTTGGCATTCAAAATCATGTTGTTCTTACTTTCCTTCAAAAGCATGTCGGACCCGTACCAGTACAATATGGAGCTAGTTCCAATCAACATGCATACCGCCAAGGTGCTGATTAACAACGGAAGCTTTACTTGCAGTGACATATTCCCGATGCGAATGCCCCACTTCTTAGATTTTATCATCCTCGTCTCACCCCTGATGTACAAAATATGTTCCTATGACTCCTATGTAAATCCGATTTTTCCATCTCTGTATATGCCTCCTTCCAACTATTTGGCAAAATATGATCAGAAGTCTGTTAATCTATTAAACGGAAATATTTAATTGTTTTTATATAGGTAAATTACGGTAAATGGGCACGGTGAACACTTGAGTCATGAAGAAATAAAGAAAGGGGCGTCCCAAGTCATTTCAAATGACTTTTGGGAGCCCCATTTTGCATGCTATTCGGTTTTAAATTTCGAAGAAGCTTCCTTCAGCTGCTTGGTAAGACTGTCAATTTCCTCAATCATCGAGGACAATTGCTGCACCATAGCTGATTGTACTTGAATGGTCGAAGTAACCTCCTCAACGGAAGCCGATACTTCTTCGCCAGAGGCGGATAAGTTCTGTGCGAGCTCCATAACGTCATCTTTGTTCTGTTTCATAATATCGATCTCATGGGCCATGTCTTTAATCTGTTTGGTGATATCCATGACATTATTCAGGATTACTTCGAATGCCTGTTTTGTCTGGTCGACATATTGATCTTGCTGAGTGGATACGTTTTGGAGACTGCGTACGGAATCGTTCGCCTCCTTGGTCAAGCTTAGATTATTCGTAATGATTTCCTCAATGTCGCTAGACTGCTGCGCACACAGTTCTGCGAGCTGTCTGACTTCGGAAGCAACGACACCGAATCCTCGGCCATGCTCGCCGGCGCGAGCGGCTTCAATCGATGCGTTCAGTGCTAGTAGGTTCGTTTGCTTGGCGATTTTACCGATCGCTTCTGTAATCGAAGCAATGCTGATCGAGCTTGCCTCTAGCTTGGTGGTTATGGTCGCAATGGAGCTGACCTCTTTCTCGCTGTCATCATGGGCCCGGATGAGCTGGTTGATAACTTCATTTCCGGTATGGAAGACGTCAATAATAGAGTCCGTACGCTCCTTAACTGCCGACGACAATTGGTTAACGACTGCGATTTTGTCACCAAGATCACTGAATTGATTAACAATATGTTCAGTATCGAACGATTGAGATTCCATCGCTTTTGCGATTTCCATCGTGGTGATCGAAGTTTCCTGAATGGATATATTCGTTTGTTTGGAAGCAGCGTCCAATTCGTCTGTATTTGTATTCAACTGTGCAATGGAGCGGTTCATGTGGCCAATCAAGTTTTTATTTTGTTCCACCATGACCGTGAAGCTGTCTGCCAGGTCTTTGAATTCACTCTTATAGCTTCCTGTAGCAGCGACGGTGAGATCGCCGGAAGCCAGCTTCTTGAACGATTCTGTTAATCTGCCTATTGGCCGCGTTATGGAAAGCGAGATAAGTAAGCCAGCAGCTACGGACAGCAGCAGAGCGCCAAGCGTTATAATTGATATGTTCATAAACAAATGATCGAGTGGGCGCTTAATGTTCGCATAACTGTCGAACGAGAATACAGTCCATTCTGCTCCTGGTATCTTCGAATAGAGAACATATTGATCGGCATCGTCAAGATTACCGCGAACAATATCCTTGTTTCCGGAAGCTTGGAAAATCGCTTTTAGCTTATTGGACTGGATCTGTTTTCCAGTCGCAGTCTTATCCTGTGAATGGAAGAGCGTATGGCCTAAGCGGTCCGTAATAATAATAGTGCCTACTTTATCGCCGGCCATTTGCTTCAACTGCTCCACGAAGAAAGAGGTGTTGACTGTCGAAATAAAGACACCGGCTACCTTCGAGTCGTGCGCTGATATCGGTTGAGCGAATACGACGATTTGGCTTCCGGTGCTCTTCGAAGTTAAAGCATCACTTATGGTCGGCGTTCCCTTCATGGCAGCCTGGAAATAGGCGCGATCTGCGCGGCTTTGCCCGATTGCTTCCGGAGTGGAGCTTGCAATGACGATACCGTTCTTATCAATGAGCTGATAGGATTCCGTGCCCGTACTGCCTTGGAAGCTTTGGGTCAGCAGCCTATTTGCTTCGTTGAACAAGGAATTGTCCTTCGAAAAAAAGTGAGCATCGTCCATAGACGACGCTGCTCGAAGATCCAGCAATGAGCGGTATGTTCCATGTATTGAGGCCAAATATACGGACTGTTCTTCCAGCTTTACGGAAGACCATAATCCTTCGCCGATGCGGTTGGCGTTCATAGTCAAACTATTTTTGCTTTCCTTCAAGAGAATGTCAGAACTGAACCAGTACAGTATTATACTCGTTCCAATCAACATAGCTACTACCATCGTGCTGATTAACAGTGGGAGCTTTACCCGCAGCGACATATTGACGATGCGTGAAATCCACTTCTTCTGTGTTACCATGCTAGTCCACCCCTGCTGTTATATTTTGCGATGCTATGGTCTGCTTCTACGCGGTTGAACGCCTAGACACCTCCCTTCTGAATAGGTTGGAAAAATAATGATGTTGTGCTCATTCAATCTATTAAACATTTAATTTTAAGTAAATTTCTATAGGTAAATTACGGTAAGTGGGGTGAGTGAGGAGGGAGATCTCGTTCAAGAGAAAAAGGCTGCCTCGTCTTGGATGAAGATGAAGGCAGCCCGCGAGGGCATTTACAGATTGGTGAGCATTTGAAAATCATATAAGTAGACGCCAGAGGAGAGTTTCGAAGGCAGGTTAGGAATAGGAAGCTTTTTTAGCAATTTGCCATCCGACAATTGGTATTGTTCAATCTTATGTACTTGGTCGGCGTCATCATAGCGGAACAGATAATAGAAAGTTCCATATACATAGCCCATTGCATCGTTTACATTGGATGACCGCTGGAACTTGGCAAGGGTGTTGGACTTCACAGAAGCCTTCGTATCCAGTGAGAACGAGAAAATTGTACCGTAGCCGTCTACATAATAGAGCATCTTATCCACAACGCCGATACTATTGGCGCTAAGCGAAAAGTATGCATTGTCCGGCTCTTCTCCGTATGTATGAAGCGAATAGGTTATTGCCGTATGTGTGGACTTATCAATTTCCATAAGCTGAAGATGGATACGATTGTGCTCATCTCGGGTTGAGAAGACCACGTACATATTATTTTGTGTGGAAACCATCTTCGATTGCACGATGAGAGAGCCTGTATAGATGTCCTTTAGAGGATATTTCGTTTGTTGGAGCTTGGTTCCCTCTAGCTCCATCACAACTAGGTTTAGCCCTTTCAGAGAGGCATGATCAGAGGTTAATACATAGATAAGATCCTCGTCACTGCCCTGCGCCTCAACAAACTCTGGAATATCCGCGCAATTATGGTGCTGCGCATCTCCCCAGCGGATGGTAGATATATAGTTGTCATGGGTGTCAATCCCTTTGTTGAACAAAGCGTAATACAACTTGCTCGAGGTTAAGTAGCCCGACATCTGTCTATACCCTGCGCTTACTCTACATCGTGAAGAATATGTATCCTCAGATCCCTTGCCTTGCTGCACATGGACCTTCTCTCTTGCTTGGATGACAATGCGGTTCGAGTCCTGAAGCTGAATAGGGGCATTCCATTCCAATCCATCTCCGTTCCGAGTCTGAATGCTCCCGTCCTTGTCGATAGACAAGAAGTGAGAGTTCCCGCCGCCGATGATTTCCTGAGATAAGGAAGTTGAGTAGTAGACAAGGGCGACGGGAGGGTTATTCAGCTTGGTATCATTGTCTTGTAGAGACGATTGAGAACAAGAGATGAGAAGAGAGGAAATGACTAGGAAGACGGTAAAGATAAGGATGCGTAACATAGCATGATTCGAGGTCTTCAAGCTTCTCATCTCCGTTCCGAACAAATTAGTAGCTTCTTAATGTTGTGAACATGGATGAGTCGCGAATATCGACAGGATATACACCGAGTCCGCCATCTCTATCAATATCGATGTTGGCTTTCTCCTTGAAGGCGCACCATACTAACTTGGAGCAGTTCTTGTCGCCGGAGCATGAGGTAAGACGATTCGTAGCAAAATTGTAGGAGTATTTTTCACCGATGCGGCCATTTGCCCAGTCAGCAGCTTGGGAGCGCACTGTTGCGTTGGCATATTCGTTCTTGAGGGTGAGAATCTTGGAGCCGCTATCTACTCGCTTATCAATAAGCTTTACTTTGCGGACTCCTGTGCTAGGGACAGACTCGACGATATAATCCGGTGTGTAGTAGATGCCTACATGGCCGTGAGGGATGCCGATCGTCGAAGCGGTCTCGAAGAACACATCGCCTTTGCTGGAAGAGGCGAGCTGATAAGCTCCTTGACCTTTGTCCCCTGAGGCGATGCTCATCTGCGGGGAAAGCCTCTTGGAGCTGAGCTCCTTGTACAACTGTTGGATGATGACGTTGCGTGGCTGATTTGTAACACGGGAAGCGTAATCAATTTCGGACAAGAGCTGTTCCTTCGTCACATCAGGGTATACCCCTAACACGCGATCCAACTGTGCTTCATCATCTTGACCCAACGCGCCAACGGTAGTAGGAACGAACAACGTCAACAGAAGCATAACAAGCAAAATCTTTTTCATTCAAATCCTCCCATCTATCAATTGGTATACTTTCACTCCTATCATACAATCATTTTGGGAAGAAATTCAATAATTTTACTAATTATTAATTTTTTTGTATTAAGGAGTTGCATTGAGCCATTGTTCGATGGCATTTACGGATTGCGGAGCCCAGGCTAGTTTTAAGTGATTGAGCTTCAAGGTAACATTTCCTGCGACAGTTCCAATTCCATCTGTTGCGGAAGCACTGTTCACGAATACCACTCCATCACTAGGCCCTGTATGCTCATTGTGCACGTTCGGAATGTTGTTTTCATTGCCAGACAGCAGGTAAGTGGCAATTGTACCTGGTATGCCAGAGCCTATAAGTTTGTTAACGAGCGAACCCTGCTGGATTGCGGAATCGATCCCATCTCCCTTCGTGAAGAATCCCGTACCGCCATAATAGGTTGTATACCAATCTTGCTCAGACGCTGGAAGCGGGTACGTAGTATCCCATTTCGCCAACATTTGCTTTTGCCCGGGGAAATAGTTGCCTTGAGATGTGCTGTATATGGACAGCTCGGGATGATTGCGCCAGATGCCATAACAGATCATTTGTGTGTGGGGAGAAGGGGCATTGACATTGCCGCCGCATTCCGGAATGATTCCATAATTGAAGGTCCATCCGTGCCTGAATATAAAGTCCGTTCCTTTATTCGGACTGCCAATGAGAATAAGCTTTCGAATATCATTGGCATACGAAGTTCCTCCGCCTTTCGCTACGGAGGAAGCATACATCCGCGAGGCGAAGGCCCCTTTGCTCCAAGCGACAACATCAACTTTGCTGGCACCCGTTATTTGCTTAATAATGTGGATGGCATTTTGGATGTGCTCGGCGGCATAGTAATTGTCTCCATGCTTGTGGCCGAATCCGATTGCAAATACTTTATATCCTTGGCTGACAAGCTGCTGCATCAGGCCTGTGCTCGGGCATGAGGAAGCTCCACATGTATTCGGCCCGAACTCATTTGGGTTAGCCCAAGCCCGGTCGGCATTGTCGTTAGCACCATGGACGAGCAGAACGGGTGTGGATTTTGCATTGGTGTCATATCGTGGTGCATAGTACAGCAAGAAGCGGCTTGAATGGGGCTGGCCAACGCCTCCGAAGAAGGTGAGCCGCTGTCCATTCTGATCTCCTCGGCCATCTGGGGGATATTGTTCCGCTGTGAACATGGGATTACTGTCCTTCCAGCGTTCTACCTTAGCCCAGCCATTGGAGACATTTGGGAATGATTGCTCCATGGCCAGCGTTGATCCGCCAGCCTGGGCTTGCGAGAAGGGGATGAGCAGCGTGCACATGAGAAGCGCGACGAGGGCCACCTCGATCTTCTTGCCATGCTTAAAACGGGACATAGCATCCTCCCTTTCCTGGACTGCTTCGAGGCAGTCATTCATTAGTTATCGGGAGTCCGTGAAGGAACTCCTACATTACATTATAGAGAAAGCGGTTACAATTGAGTTGCTGAATTGCCTGCTTTCATCCAAAGATCGCTTTGACGAGGATCCTTATTTTCAATTATTCCGGCAACCGGAGACTCATGTATAAGTTTCCTGAACTGGAATTAGTTTTTTATTCAGATGAAGAAGAAGGCTCCTTGAATTTCCTGGACGCTCAATCACATAATAAAGTATGGAAAGGGGGAGCTTGATTATCCGTTACTTATACGAGTTTATACAGCATCAAGACGATTTGCCTATCAAATTATTCGTAAACAGCGTGAAGCATATCCATTTCCATTGGCATAAAGAGATTGAAATTATTTATGTTCTTCAAGGCTCGGTGGTCATGTATACGGATCAGCGCCAATATTTCCTTCATCAGGACGATATCATTGTCATCAATAGCATGTCCGTGCACAAGATTGAGCGTACGAACGAGGATAACGTGCTGCTAACGCTGCAATTCGGCCCGGAGTGGCTCGATACGAACGCGTTTATTCATTGCAATTCCAGTACGCAGACGGAGGAGAATCGCGGCAGCTATGATGTCATCCGCCATTATTTGGCGAAGATGGTCTATGAGATCAACAAGAAGGCAAGCGGCTTTCGCAGCTACACCCTGGGGTGTCTGCAGATGCTGTGCGGCCATCTGCTGCGCTATCTCTCATCAGGAACTAACGAGGCTGTCGAGGAAGATACGAAGTCGTATGACTACAAGCGGCTGAATCGGGTGCTCGAGTACATCGATCAGCATTTTAACCAGAAAATTACGCTTCAGACGATGGCGGATCAGGAGCATTTAAGCCTGCATTATTTTTCGCATTTCTTCAGCGACAAAATCGGCATCCCCTTTCAAAAGTATTTGACGCTTGTCCGTCTCGAGAAAGCACAGGCAGAATTGGCTAATACGGCCAAGAGCATCACGGAAATTGCGCTAGACTGCGGCTTTGCTAACGTTAAGCTGTTCAATAAATATTTCAAGGAAAAATACAATAGCACGCCGAGCGCATATCGTGAATCTTTCGCCCTGACCGATCTGCCGGATCCAGATCGAAAGCCGCTAACCTATGAAGAGTCATCCAGCGGAGACTATTATGAGACTGATACGATTCAGGCAATGTCTTCACTGTATCGTTACCTTCATCTCCATTCGGACGAGGGAACTGAGTCCAGGCCCGTTTCCCCGGTGCCGGGAACTTTATCAGCCGCTGCTTCAACGACGGTGAACGTAATGGTTCATGCGAATGAGCAGAGCGCGCCTTTCGATAAGCACTGGAACGTCGTCACGACGGCAGGGCGGGCGGTAGAGGGATTAAGAGAGGACTGGCGATACCAGTTCAGCATGATGCAGCGCCGATTCCCTTTTCAATATATTCGCTTCCACGGCATCTTTAATGATGAAATGATGGTATACGGCGAGGAGGCTGACGGTACGCCGATCTACAATTGGTCCTACGTGGACAAGCTGTATGATTATTTGCTTCAGCAGGGCGTAAGGCCGTTTGTCGAGCTTGGGTTTATGCCGAGCCTGTTGAGAAGGTCGAATGAAACGGTCTTTTGGTGGAAGGGATGCATTTCCCCACCTAAAGAGCAGGCCAAATGGGATGCTCTGATTCAGGCCTTCGTCCGACACTGCTTGAACCGCTATGGCTGGGACGAGGTGAGCCGCTGGTACTTTGAAGTATGGAACGAGCCCGATCTGTCCGGCGTGTGCTGGGCAGGGACGAAGGAGGAATACTTTGCGTTCTATGAATCGACGGCGCAGGCGATTAAGTCCATCTCACCGGAGCTTAAGGTCGGTGGACCTGCTCTTGGCTACGGTTCGTTATGGAACGATACCTGGGCAGAGGAGTTTTTGGCGCATTGCAGTGATCATGAGGTGCCGCTCGACTTTTTCTCCTTCCATGTGTATTCGGAGTACCCTTTCCAGAAGGAGGAGAACGATCGCCTGACCACGATCATGCCGCCGTCCTTTTATATGGAGAGCATTGAACGATTGAAAACCAAGCTCTCGGTTACGCCTTATCGCGATGTGGAACTGTTCATGACTGAGTGGAACTTCTCGCTGTATGACCGCAATCTGGTGCATGATACGGCATTTATGGCCCCGTTCGTTATTTATCATGCGCTCACGACGCTTGGTACAATGAAGGGATTGGCCTTCTGGTCTTTTACAGACGTATTCGAGGAAAGCGTTGTTCCGTCATCCCACTTCTACGGGGGATTCGGGCTTATTAGTCGGGAGGGGCTAAGGAAGCCAAGCTACTATGCCTTTGAGCTGCTGCACAGGCTTGGGGATCAGATCATTGCTCGCGGGGACGGTTATTTCGCGACAAGGCGCAGCGACGGCAGTGTCCAGCTGCTTCTGTACCATTACGTGCATGTCGATCAGCTCTTCGCAAGTGGAGATTGGTCAGAGTTGTCCGATACGAATCGATATGCCGTATTCGAGGAGAAGGGAAATAAAAGGTTCCATATCCACCTCGAAGGGCTTGTTGGGAGCTATAAAATGACAAGCTACCAGCTGGATCGCGAACACGGATCTGTGTTTGATGAATGGGTCCGACTTGGCGCCCCTCAATTTCTCACTGAGGAGGAGCTTCATTATTTGGACGCTCGAAGCGGGCCGGTGATGAATACCCGGATGATTTATGGTGTGCAGGGCTGGCAGCAAGAAGTGACCCTTCCACCTCATGGCGTGATCTTGCTTACGTTTGCAAGGCAATACTAGTCGGCCTCAGTGGCAGCAGGAGGCTTCTGTTTTTCTTATTTACCAGTGCCATGAAACGCAAAGTGCACCCCTTCTCGGG
>NZ_JMDX01000049.1:0-31378 GCF_000935845.1 Paenibacillus sp. E194 | reverse complement strand
AGGATTCGGGGGCGAAGCTGCTGGTGCTGTCAGGGCGTTTGTGTGACCGCGTGCCGGGTCATGTACCAAGTGATGTACTATCAGGCGATATGCCGAATTATACACGGGGCTATGTGTCAGACCTGGTATCAAGCGATGCACCGATTGCCGAGCCAGGATCATGTGCTGAGCTACTGTCAAGCGGAGCGCCAAGCGAGGAAGAGGCAGAGCATCAGGCTGCAATGCAGCTAGAAGGAGCGGCCTATGGCATCCTGCTGATGGAAGACGAGGTGATTGCCCGGGAAGATACGGCCAACTTGCTGCCACTTGCGGGGCCTCAACATTTGGCTTATGTCATCTACACGTCGGGTTCGACCGGCAATCCGAAAGGAGTTATGGTCGAGCACCGCAGCTACGCAGGCTTAGCGCATGCATGGAAGCAGGCATACCGGTTGGATGCGTTCCGGGTGAGCTTGCTGCAGCTGGCGAGCTTCTCGTTTGACGTATTTGCAGGAGATATGGCGCGGGCGCTGTTGTGGGGAGGACAGATGGTCATCTGTCCAAGTGATGTCAGAATGGATCCAGCGTCGCTGTACGAGCGGATTTGCGAGTACGGCATCAATATCTTGGAGTCGACGCCAGCGCTGGTATTGCCGTTAATGCAGTATATCGAGGAGAACAATCTCGACATGAGCGGGATGAAGCTGCTCATTCTCGGCTCGGACGTTTGCCCAGCCGGGGAGTTCCAGAAGCTGATTCGCCGCTTCGGATCGTCGATGCGCATTCTGAACAGCTATGGAGTTACCGAAGCGTGCATCGATTCCAGCTTCTATGAAGAAGGGGCAGATGCAGAAACAGCGGAGGGAAGCCGCATGAATGTTCCGATAGGCCGTCCACTGCCGCATGTCCGCATGTACGTGGTCAATGAACGGATGCAGCTGCAGCCGATCGGAGTGCCGGGGGAATTATGCATTGGCGGCATCGGGGTCGCCCGCGGATATTTGGGTCGTCCGGAACTGAGCGCCGAGAAGTTCGTGGCGGATCCGTTCCAACCTGGCCAAATAATGTACCGGACAGGGGATACGTGCCGCTGGCTGCCGGACGGCAACCTCGAGTACGGAGGTCGTCGCGATCAGCAGGTGAAAATCCGCGGCTACCGGATGGAGCTGGGCGAGATCGAAGCCTGCTTGCAGCAGCAGTCGTCGGTGAAGGAAGGAGTCGTCGTTGCGCGGGAGGATGGACAGGGGGACGCATACTTATGCGCCTACGTTGTAGCGGAAGGCGAACTGGACGCGGCGGAACTGCGCCGCTGTATGGGGCAGCACCTGCCGGGCTACATGATTCCGTCGTTCTTCGTGCAGTTGGAAGAGCTGCCGCTGACGCCGAACGGAAAGCTGGATCGGCGCGGAATGCCGTCGCCAGAAGGGCAAGCGGTCAGCGGTGTGGAGTATGTGGCGCCGCGGACGGAGCTGGAAGCGAGACTGTGCGAGCTGTGGCAGCGTGTGCTTGGCGTAGAACGGGTCGGGGTGAAGGACAATTTCTTCGACCGGGGAGGCCATTCCTTGAAAGCGACGACGCTAGTGGCGCAGATGCACAAGGAACTGAACGTGAATGTGCCGCTGCGAACGATCTTCCAAACCTCGACACTGGAGGAATTGGCGCAGGCGGTTGACGGAATGGATCGGCAGCTGTACGCCGCGATCGAGCCGGTGGAGACGCGGGACTATTACCCGCTGTCCTCGGCGCAGAAGCGGATGTACATTCTGAATCAATTGGGCGGTGCGGAGCTTAGCTACAACATGCCGGGAGTGTATACGGTAGAAGGGCCGCTCAATGCGGAACGTCTGGAGAAAGCGTTCCACAAATTGATTACGCGTCACGAATCGCTGCGTACTTCGTTTGCGATAGACGGAGGAGAACCGGTGCAGCGCGTGCATCAGCAGATCACATTCCGCGTGGAGACAGAGCGTTTGACAGAACGGGAACGCCAGGAGGATATAGTAGAGGAACAATTGGAACAACGGGTAAATAGCTTCGTGCGTCCGTTTGCTATGGATCAAGCGCCGCTACTGCGTGTAGGGCTTATCGAAGTGGAAAATGAGCGTCATCTCCTATTGGTAGACATGCATCATATTATTTCCGATGGCGTGTCGATGGATATATTGGTACAAGAGTTTACTCGTTTATATGACGGGGAGAGCTTGCCGGAACTGCGGATTCAATATAAGGATTATGCGGTGTGGCAGCAGAAGTTGGCCCAAAGCGAAGCGATGCGTCAGCAGGAAGCATTTTGGGTGAAGACGTTTTCAGGCGACATTCCGGTACTGGAGCTGTCAACGGATTATGCACGTCCGGCGGTAAAAAGCTTTGCTGGGGATGCCGTATATTTTGATATTGATCAAGCGGTAACCAGCGGTTTGCAGCAGATTGTCGCAAAGACGGGCGCTACGATGTACATGGTGTTGTTAGCTGCGTATACGGCGCTGCTGGCCAAGTATACGGGTCAAGAGGATATCGTCGTTGGCACGCCAATCGCCGGCCGTCCGCATGCGGACCTGGAGCCGCTTATCGGGATATTTATCGGCACGTTGGCACTGCGCAACAATCCGGCTGGATCACAATCGTTTACAGCATTCGTGCACGACGTGAAAGAACGCACGTTACAAGCGTTTGAGAATCAGGACTATCCGTTTGAAGAACTGGTGGATAAGCTGAATGTACGCAAGGATCTAAGCCGCAGTCCGCTGTTTGATACGATGTTCGTCATGCAAAGTGCGGAAGAGCCGGATGCCGACATTCGCGAGCTGCAATTTATTCCTCGCGGAACCGGACATACCACCTCTAAATTTGATGTGAGTTTGTATGCCGGCGAAGCGGACGGAGGACTTGCTTGCATGCTGCAGTTCTGCACAGCCTTGTTCCGCAAAGATACGATAGAGCGCATGGCCGGCCATTTCACTCAACTGCTGCGGGAAGTCACTGCGAACCCAGAAGTACAGCTTGATGAAATCGAAATGTTCAGGGATGGAGAGCGCCAGCTTCTGGTTGAATTTAATGACACTCAGCGCGGTTATCCGAAGGAAAAGGCGATTCACGAGCTGATCGAAGAGCAGGCGGGTAAATCACCGGAGCGAACAGCGGTCGTATTCGGAGAGAAGCGGTTGACGTACCGGGAACTGAATGAGCGCGCCAATCGTTTGGCGAGCGTACTGCGGACGAAGGGGGTAACGGCGAATCAAATAGTCGGACTGCTTGCTGAGCCTTCGTTGGAGATGATTACGGGCATGCTCGGCATTTTGAAGGCGGGCGGCGCATACTTGCCGCTTGATCCGGAGCAGCAGAACGAAAGACGGGAGCATATGCTCGCGGACAGCGGAGTCAAACTGATTGTTACCCACCACAGTTGCGGAAGCTCGATCCAACGTCCGTGCGATGTCGTGTATATCGATGATGAATGGGCAGAGACGGCGAATACGGCGGATACGATGAATATGGTGGATACTCCGCTACACTCGGTCAACACGTCCGAGGATCTCGTATATGTCATCTATACTTCCGGTACGACAGGAAAACCGAAGGGAGTACCGATTAAGCACCGCAGCCTTGTCAATTACGCAAGCTGGTTTGCGGATCGTATCGGATTGAGTCCCGAAGACAAGACGGTACTTGTTTCTTCGTATACGTTTGATTTGGGATATACGGGCGTGTTTTCCTCCCTGATAAGCGGGGGAGAACTGCATTTGATGGACAAGGAACAATATGTAAATACAGGGCAATTGTGGTCGTACATCGGGGAACAAGGTATCACGTACCTGAAACTGACCCCATCCTTGTTCCATGTGCTCGTTGGCGGCGACTTCGGCCGAAATGGCGCCAAAGGCGAATCATTGCGCTGGATCGTGCTCGGGGGCGAAGCGATCAAGGTCGATGATGTGGAGCGCTATCGCCAGCAACATGCACATACGAAATTCATGAACCATTACGGTCCGACGGAAGCGACGATCGGTTGTATTGCCCAGCCGATTCATGAGCTTGAATGGGAAGCCTACAAGCATCAACCGGTCATCGGTAGGCCGATAGCCAATACCGAGGTGTATGTCGTCGATAAGCGGATGCACCTGCTGCCGATAGGCATAGCCGGCGAAGTCGTAATAGGCGGAGACGGTCTGGCGGAAGGCTATTTACACCGGCCGGAATTAACCGAGCAGAAGTTTGTCCGGACAAAGTGGTCAGAGAGCGTATTGTACCGAACCGGAGATATTGGACGCTATTTGTCCGATGGGACGATCCAACTGTTCGGGCGAAGCGATGACCAAATAAAAATGAGAGGCTACCGGATTGAATCTGGCGAAATCGAAGGCTGTTTGCGTCAGCTTCAGGGGGTCACAGAAGCGGTGGTCATTGTGCGGGACGAAGCTGCCGAGCCGTTGTTATGTGCGTATTACGTATCAGATATCCGCTATACGGCCGGTGAAATCCGGACCCATCTGGCATCGAGTCTGCCAAGCTATATGATCCCGTCGTTCTTTGTATCGTTGGATGAGCTGCCGCTTACCCCGAACGGGAAACTGGATCGCCGCGCTTTGCCATCGCCGGAAGGCGCAGTGGATACGGGCGTGGAGTATGTGGCGCCGCGGACAGCGTTGGAAGCGAAGTTGGCAGAGTTGTGGCAGCGCGTGCTTGGTACGGATCGGATCGGGGCGAGAGACAACTTCTTCGACTTAGGGGGCCACTCGCTGAAAGCAGTGACGCTCGTGGCGCAGATGCATAAGGAATTGAACGTGAATGTGCCGTTGCGGATCGTCTTCCAAGCGCCGACGCTGGAACAAATGGCGCAGGCGGTTGCAGGGATGGAGCAGCAACTGTACGCGTCAATCGAGCCTGTGGAAGCGCGAGCGCATTACCCGGTATCCTCGGCACAGAAACGGCTGTACATCCTTCATCAATTGGAGGGAGCGGAACTAAGCTACAACATGCCGGGAGTATATGCGGTAGAAGGCCTGCTGGATGCTAGCCGGATTCAACAAGTGTTTGTTGAATTGATTGCGCGGCATGAATCACTGCGAACGTCATTTGAAATGGTGGACGGTCAGCCGGTGCAGCGTGTACACGAACAGGTTCCGTTTGCAGTGGAGATAGAGCATCTACCGGAGCAGGTGCGTCAAACGGACACGATGGAAACATACATTTCCCAGCTAGTAGAGGCATTTGTAAGGCCATTTGATCTGGAACAAGCGCCGCTTTTGCGTGTTGGGCTAATCGAAGTGAATAAGGATCGTCATCTCCTCCTGTTCGATATGCATCATATAATTTCGGACGGAGTCTCAGCCAATATTATGGTACAGGAATTTGCCCATATATATGAAGGCAAGAATTTGCCAGAGCTGCGCATTCAATATAAAGATTATGCGGTATGGCAGCAGGAACTGACTCAAAGTGAGACGATGCAGAAGCAGGAAGCGTTTTGGTTGGAGACGTTCGCTGGGGACATTCCGGTGCTGAATCTGCCGACGGATTATGCGCGACCAGCGGTGCAAAGCTTTGAGGGGGACGCTGTATCGTTCGATATCGGGCAGGACATTACTAGCGGCCTGCAGCAAATTGCCGCAGAGACCGGGGCGACGATGTACATGGTACTGCTGGCAGCATATACGGCATTGTTGTCCAAGTATACGAGACAGGAAGATATCGTCATCGGTACGCCGATTGCAGGACGATCGCATGCGGATCTGGAGCCTCTGATCGGGATGTTCGTCGGTACGCTGGCGATGCGGAACTACCCGTCCGGCGACAAGACATTCTCGGCATTTGTACGGGATGTTAAGGAGCGCGCGCTGAAAGCATTTGAGAATCAGGACTATCCGTTCGAGGAACTTGTAGAGAAATTGGATGTACGCAAGGATCTGAGCCGCAACCCGCTGTTTGATGCCATGTTTGTCCTGCAAAATATTGATCGGACGGAAACCGAAGTTCACGGGCTGCATTTTATCCCGCAGGGCACCTCCCATGTTACGGCCAAATTTGATCTGACTCTGTACGCCAGTGAGATGAACGGAGAAATGGCGTGTATTTTACAGTTCAGCACAGCGCTCTTTAGAAGAGACACGATGGAATGTATGGCGGGTCATTTTACCGAACTGCTGCGTGAAGTAGCCGAAGATCCCACGCGGCGGCTCGGGGACATCGGAATGTTCAGAAAGGGTGAACGCCAGCTACTGGTGGAGTTTAATGCAACATGGAGTGATTATCCGCGAGGGAAAATGGTTCATCAATTATTTGAGGAACAGGCGAAGAAGAGCCCGGAGCAGGTAGCGGTCGTATCGGGAGAGCAGCGGCTGACGTATCGTGAACTGAATGAGCGCGCAGATGGCTGGGCAAGAATATTGCGGGCAAGAGGAGTAATAGCCAATCAAGTAGTAGGTTTGCTGACGGAACCTTCTCTGGAAATGGTAATTGGTTTGTTGGGGATTCTCAAAGCGGGAGGAGCCTACTTGCCTTTGGATCCGGAGCATCAAAATGAAAGAATGGGCTACATGATTGCTGAGAGCGGAATGAAACTGATTCTTACCCATCGCTCATGCCCAGTTCATATCGACCATTCATGCGACCTTATTTATTTGGATGATGACTTCACGGCCGAAGGCAGCGATGGCGCCTTGTTGAACGCTGTCTATTCGCCGGATGATTCCGCATATGTCATTTATACATCTGGCACTACCGGAACTCCGAAGGGAGTTACAATTAAGCATAGCAGTCTCGCAAACTACGGATGTTGGTTTACAGAGCAGGCCGGGTTAACTTCGGTAGACAAAACAGCGCTCGTTTCGTCTTATGCGTTTGATTTGGGATATACAAGTTTAGTTTCCTCTCTTATCATCGGAGGAGAACTGCATCTTTTGAAAAAGGAACAGTATGTAAATCCGGATGAGATGTGGCCATATATTGCAAAACACGGAATTACGTATCTCAAAATGACGCCTTCTTTGTTCCACGTGTTGATGAATAGTGAACACAGTAGAGTAAGCCATGACGGAGCGAGCTTGCGTTGGATTGTGCTCGGGGGCGAAAAAATCCGCATCGACGATGTTGAGCGGTACGCTGAACATAATGCCAATACCCGATTTATGAACCATTACGGCCCGACGGAAGCGACGATCGGCTGTATTGCCCAACCGATTGAGATGGGTCGATGGGAAACCTATAAGCATCGCCCGATCATCGGCAAACCGATTGCCAATACGAAAGTGTATATTGTCGATCAAGACATGCGTCAGCTGCCAATTGGTATTGTCGGGGAGATCTTAATCGGAGGAGATGGACTTGCCAAGGGGTATGTACGCCAACCGGAATTGACCGCGCAAAAATTTATTTTGACGGAATTCGCGGATATGCCGTTATACAGAACCGGGGATCTAGGCCGATACTTGCCGGATGGAACGATACAACTGATCGGACGCAGCGATGATCAAATCAAAATTAGGGGTTACCGGATTGAGTTGGGAGAGGTCGAAGCTAAATTGCGCGAGCTACCTGGTGTTCAGGAGGCTGCCGTCATTGTTGGGGACGGAAGCGGCGAGCCAGCGTTATGTGCATATTATGTTTCTGAAACGGACTATACCGTTGGAGAAATCCGCTCTCGTTTGACGGCATCCTTGCCTAGTTACATGATTCCGTCGTACTGCGTGCAATTGGAGCGAATGCCGTTGACGTCTAATGGCAAGCTGAACCGCCGTGCGCTGCCGGCGCCGGAAGGAAGGGATTTGAGCGATAAGGAATATGTAGCGCCGCGGACGGTTCTGGAACTGCAGCTTGTCGACATTTGGCAGCGTGTGCTCGGCATCGAACGGATTGGTATCGAAGATAATTTCTTCGATCTCGGAGGCCATTCATTAAAGATATTAGAAGTGATTCATTATATTTATCGCGAATTAGGCATTGAATTGCCTTTCCGTGTCATATACGAACAGCAAACGGTTGAACGGATTTCCGCGACCATAGCCGATCAAAAATACAAGCATGAATTTGGAAATCATTTTACCAAGTATAATGAAGCAGGGACATTAAACGTATTTTGTTTTCCTCCTATTGTTGGATATGGTATCCGTTACAAAGAGCTGGCTGGTTTGTTAAATGACGAAATTGCAGTATATGCGTTGGATTTTATAGAAGAGAATCCGATAAAGTCGTGTGCGGATTTGATTATTGACCAGCAGGCAGATGGGCCATATGTGTTTCTGGGATATTCCGTAGGAGGAAATCTAGCCTTTGAAGTTGCCAAAGAAATGGAAAGAAGGGGACGGGAAGTATCGGATATAATTTTATTAGATTCGGTAATATCCATTGAAAAACAGGAAGTGCCCGATGAAATTTTAGAGGCACAAGTTCAATATTTCATTGATGGCGCTGATGAAAACTACGCGGACTATTTAAAGAGCAAAGCTGTTAGACGTCAGGTGGAGCACAAAATGATATCATATATGCGCTATCGAGCCGAAATGATCAACAGCGGACATGTAAATGCCAATCTCCATTGTATTTTAGCTGAGAACTCTTCACTCAAATCCGGTAATGGTACCATGAAAGGTTGGGAGGAAGCAACGACTAAAAATTATATGGAATATGAAGGAACAGGCTCACACAGTGATATGTTGCAGTCAAGCAATTTAATTAAGAACGCTAGGGTGATCGCGCAAATAATTCGGAAAAAATAATAGTGCAGAGATTGATAGAGCAACAAATAGCGGTAGTCGTGGACATGTTTTTGTCCAAGGCTGCCGCTATTTCTTTTTGGGCAGCATGCTATAGTTCAAGCTATGCTTACCTCGGCGAAGATAGCTATCCGATTGACTGTAGGCGTTACGATTCTAATGGAGCGAGCAAGATTCAACTTACTTGTGAAAAACGCATGAAACTCAATAGGAGAGTAAATCCCATGAAGGGGGAGTGTTCCTCGTCATATTCAATGACTATTGGGACACTCCCTTTATCCTTTAATCATGGTAACACCTTTAGGCGTGCTGCAGTTCTCCGTCTACGAACTGGGGAAGTGCGGCAATGCCGGCCGTATTCAAAAAGTTCCAAGGCTTGTTAAAGTGAGGCTGGAAGAAGAAGTCGACGAAGGCCAGCTCGTCGATCGTCATCCCATTTTGAATGCACACCGACAAGGTGTTCATCGCTTGGGTCAAGTCGACTTTGGACATGATTTGTGCTCCCAACAGGCGGCGGCTTCCTTTCTCATACACAACCTTCAAGGTTACGGTCTCTGCCGATGGCATAAATTCAGGTCGGTAGGCGTCGATTACCGTAACTGCTTTGGCATCGATATTCTCATCTGCGCATGCAACCTCGGTAAGACCCGTCGAAGCTAGATTGATATCGTATATTTTGAGGCCCGATGTCCCTTGGGTGCCTACATATTTTGTCGTTGGTCCCATCAGATTACGGGCTACCAGCATCCCCATCCGTACCGCATTGGTAGCCAGCGGAATGTAGGCAGCTCTGCCTGTCGGATTGTAATGCACAGCACAGCTGTCGCCGGCGGCGAACACGTCCTGCTTGCTAGTCTGCATATATGAATCAACGATGATCGCGCCATTTGGCAGCATATCCACTTGACCCTTAAGCAGTTGGGTATTTGGGCGGAAACCGATACAAAGAATGACCATATCCGTTTCTACTTCACCCTTGTCAGTGATGACCTTGTTGACGATGCCGTCCATGCCTTCAAAAGCTTGAACGGTCTGCCCAAGCGCAAGCTCGATGCCTTTGCCGCGGAACGCTTCCTCAATTTGACTACTGAAATCAGCATCCAGGTAACGGTTCAGAATCCGGTCTTCGCTATCAATCAAGGTCACCTGCTTGCCGCTCTCCTGGAACGCCTCCACAAGCTCTACTCCGATATATCCCGCACCGACCACTGTGATGTGGTTTACCTGTTTAGCTTTTTTCGATGATGTTGTTCGCATGTTCGTAGTTCTTACATAGCAGAATGTTGTCCAGCTCCATGCCTGGAAGCTGTGGAATGATCGGCCAAGATCCTGTCGTGACAATCAGCTTATCGAAGCAATCATTGAATTGTTCTCCAGTCAGCAGGTTACGAACCTGCATCGTTTTCGCATCCGTATCAACGGTGAGAACCTCGTGGCGCATGTGAGTAATGACACCTAAATTCGCCAAGTGCTGCGGCGAGGAGTAGAAGAGTCCTTCCGGCTCTTTCACGACACCGCCCACATACAATGCGATCCCGCAAGATAAGAACGATATATTGTCGTTGCGTTCGTAAACGGTAATCTGGGCTTCGGGGTATAGCTTGGCGGCATTCACCACTGCTGCTGTTCCTGCATGCGTACAACCAATCACTGCAATTTTCATCGTAATTCCTCCTCGAAGGGTAAAAATATAGGTAAACCAAATGGTTTAATTTCAACGTGTTAATTGTGACTTATTTCACAACCACAGTGTACTGTGATTTATTTCACAAGTCAATAGCTACTTGTTCTTTTTTTCACAAAAATATTAGATGTCGGCTGGACACAACATAAAATCCCCCTTAGTGCTAAGGAGGATTTTTATGATCAATCAAATTCGTTACTCTCTTTTTCGTCAATGAGAATGATTAGAGAGCTTCATTTCTAGTCACGTCAACTCTCAGACTTTTTCTGTTCGTGACACTATAATTGCTGCAATGATAATGATAAATGCCGTAAGGAGACCCGACTCACCGATCCAGACATCGGAAAACTCCCCTGTTGTTGCACGAGTGAAAGGACCTTGGATTACAGAATTCCATGAGGTATGGATAATGACAGAAGGCCAGACGCTGCCAGTGGCTAATCGCAATCGGGCGGTAATATAACTGAACGGAATGATACACAGGTAGATGCCTAGGACAGAGAGAAGGACAGATGATCCAGCCACATACATACCAGATATGACAATCGGAATATGCCAAGTTGCCCAGATCAATCCGCTAAGCAAAATAGGACGCGGAGCCTTGGCCTCAACTAAACGTGTCAACATATATCCCCGCCAGCCGACTTCTTCCCCCATAACGGGGATAAGGTTGATGATACTTCCTGCAATGCCAGCCACTACGACCATAAGTACGAAGCTCAGTGGCGTAGGCAGGTACTGCAGACCAAGAGCATGATAGTATGCTTCGAAGGTACCTCCTACAGGAAGCTGGAACGAGGCTATTCCGCTCATCCAAGCAATGGAATAAGTGGCTCCACAGATGAGCATAGGAATGAGAAGGCCTAACCCGATGCCTTTCCAGACTTTTATGCTGCCCAAATGAAAGGATACATCTGCAAAGCCTTCCCGCAGGAAGAGGCGGGTTAGAATAGACGCGATTGCAGGTACGAACATGTACACAACAATAAGCATAATATTTCCCGACATGATGACAGCCGTATTCATGATCAGTGACATTACGAATAAGAGGCCCAGAAATAGCTTGAGTCCTTTTCTGGCACGTTGAACTTGTACCCCCGTAGAGGGCGTTACCGCATGCGATTTCACGATTCATCGTTCCTTTCCATTCATGAGTATGATTATTCTGATGTTCTCCACCTATATGCAAGCTCATTATCACCAATGGGGCGTCATTTTTCATAGTGAGGCTTGTAACGAAATGACATGCGGTATGTGTCATCAATATTAATGACAGGATGTAACTAGAAAAAGTGATGCGGACTGAATGATAATCAGGCTGAGCGATTGACGTACAGCATGGTTTGCCGTGTCTTGCGCTCACCAAATTACTCGATTGAGGTGGAATAACATGAATAAGAAAATGATGGTTAGTGGCATGGCTGCAGTAGTTAGCACAGCGCTGTTGGTTGCTGGAGGAGCTTCGAATGCTGGTGCACGGTCAACAGAAGTGACCCATTCCGTGCAGACGTTGCAAAATAGTATTGTGAAATCCTTTGAATCACAGGCCATTCCGCTGAAGACGATTGACCCAACTCAATCGTTTGCGGATGTAAAGCCGCTTAAGAAGATGATCGGGGATGCTCATTATGTAGGATTAGGAGAGGAAACTCATGGTAGCTCTGAATTGTTTACGATGAAATTTCGCCTCGTGAAATATTTAGTTACGGAGATGGGATTTACGAACTTCGGGATGGAGGAGGATTGGGGGAATGGTTTGAAATTAAATGAATATATCCACACAGGCAAAGGAGATCCCAAGCAGTTTTTGAAGCTGTTATATCCAACTGATGAGATCGTCGCTATGGTGGAGTGGATGAAGGATTACAATGCTAATCCAAAGAACAAGAAAAAGATTCAATTTATCGGGCTCGATCTAAAGTCATTGGATAAAGACGTCTACGATACAGTCATTAACTATGTGAAGAAGCATCATCCCGATATGCTGTCTGAAGTCGTGCAGAACTATAAAGATATGCCAGCGGTAACTGCCAATTTGCAGGAGTATATGAAGCTGACTCGTGAGGAGAAAGCCCGGTTCCAAGCGAATGCGGAGAGAGTTGTCCAATTGCTTGAGAAAGTAGCCGTAAAAGACAAGAAGAAGGCTAATTCAAATGAGCTTACGTGGGTGAAAGGGACGGCGAAGGCGATCAAGCATTATACAACCATGATGATTCCTGAAGATTATCCGTCTTTGGTCACCCTCCACGATCAATATTTGGCAGACCTCGCCATATGGGCGAAAGAAACACTTGGTGGGAAAACGATGGTCTGGGGCCATAATATTCACGTAGCTAAGGGTGTTATCGATAAAGAATGGTATCCGAAGCCAGCTGGGGAGTTCCTGAAGGAACGTGTAGGTGATCAATACGTCGTTATAGGAACCTCGATGACGGAAGGGCATTTTACAACATACGAGTTTGACCTGAGTGGCGGCGGAAAGATTACGACAGGTGCAATACCGCAGCAGAAAAACAGTACGAACGATATGTTCGGAAAAGTATCTTACGAGAGGTTCCTATTGGACGCTCGCCATCTGAAGGGAGAGGCAGGGCGATGGGTGAAGGAAAAGCAGCCGTTCCTCAGCTTAGGGGCGCGGTTAATACCGGGCCTGCCGCCATATTTCAATGTGCCCCTGCGGGAACGGTTTGACATTCTTGTCCATATTCGTAACACAAGCCCATCCCATATGTTACAAGTACAACAGTAGGAAATCATTTCTGGAGCAATCGGGATACGGTTGCTCTTTCTTCTTCTACTAGACCTTACTCCGCACGAAGGTTCAATCATTTAATTCAGTAATTAATGGTTCTCAATTAGGTTGTATGTGGTGTAACTTGTAGATATCTGATGAAGAATTGAGGTATTCCTATGAAAGAATGGATCAAACGATGGTCGTGGCGGGAGTGGGTCACGTTGTGCATACGGGTTTCATGGTGGATCACCCTCGTAATCGGCTTATGCAGATTTTATGAACAGGGCTTGCCGATGCCTCTTTGGGGTGCTATCGGGCTCTCCGTAGTTCCGCTATTCATCCCGATTTGGCTTCAACAGTATCATTTGCAGTGGTATTTGATTGCTGAAATTGTGTTGTCGGGGAGTTTTGTTATTTTCTTAAATCTGTATGGGATATCGAATGTATGGCAATATGCCCCGATTGTATTTGTCATTGGCTTTCTAAGCAGTAATCCTACTTACCGATGGACAGCGATTCTATCTTCTGGTGTCATCCCGTTTATTCTCGGATGGGTAAGTAAAATGAGTTGGATTGATATTATCGTAGACGTCATTTTGCATTATGGGATTGTATTTGCCTTGGGATATGCCTTTCAATTAGCGGTACTTACGCATAGGCAGGGGCAAGTGATCAAGGAGCAAAATCGGATTTTGGAACAACATGTGACCCAGGTTGAACAGATGACATTAGTCGAGGAGCGAAATCGACTATCTAAGGAGCTGCACGATACGATCGGCCATACGTTGACTTCACTCATTATGGGAATGGAGTCGCTGCGTCAGGCGGCAACAGGCGATCAAACTGAACGCATTGATGCTCTTCTGCGCTCTGCCCGCAGTGGACTAGAAGAAGTTCGAACTCACTTGCATCAAATGTCGTCATCTACCCTACCTGCATCTTTTACGACTTCTCTACAAAAGCTGGTTAGCAAATTCAAGGATACAACAAGGATTGAAGTTAAGTATCGAACATTAGGTGAGGAGTATGTCGTGCCTAATCCGATCAAATTAACATTGTACCGTTGTCTACAAGAGGCATTGACGAATGCGGCTCGTCACGGACAAGCAACGGCTATCGAGGTTCATTTGCATTTCGAAGCGAATCAATTGCGTTTGCAAATTCAAGATAATGGGGTAGGTAATGAGCAGTTGCAGCCAGGCTTTGGGCTTTCTACGATGAAGGAGCGCTTGCTAGAGTTGTCAGGCCACTTATCAGTCCACTCTCATCGTGATGAAGGGACGGTCGTGCTCTGTACAGTGCCTAGATATGAAATTGTGCAAAGCAAAATACGGCTTGTTATCGTCGACGATCAGCAGTTGATTGTCGATAGTCTTAGCATGATACTTGATAATCAACAGGATCTGCAGGTAGTAGGAACGGCCGGAAATGGAAAATTAGCTGTTGAGTTGTGCGAGCAGGTTCATCCAGATGTTATCTTGATGGATGTCCGTATGCCTGAAATGGATGGAATCGAAGCTTTACAAGTGATTAAGGAAAAGTGGCCTGATCTACAAGTGATCGTAATGAGTACCTTCAGTGATGTAGAACAAGCGGTGACCGCACTTCAGTACGGGGCAGTGGGATATTTGTTGAAATCCATACAGCCCAAGGAGTTAATCGACACGATTCGCCTCATTCATGCTGGAGGCATGTCCATCACCCAGGAGATCGCGGAGCAAGTATTCGAAGAGATGAAGCAGCAGCGGGTGCAGCTCAAGGAACGTAGAAATATCATTTGGGATAATCCATATGGATTAATGAAACGCGAGTTCGAGTTGTTGGATCTACTGCACCGTGGATCACGTTACAAAGCTATCGCCGCTAGCATGAATCTTTCGGAAGGAACGATCCGCAATTATATATCTATCCTCTATTCCAAGCTAGGCGTAAATAACAGGCAAGATGCAGTTGACAAGGCGAAGGAAGAAGGGTTGATTAGTTAGAAGAGAGAGCTTTGATAGATTAGTTGCAATAATCAACTTCTCCAAATAAGTCCGTGAAATTCACGGACTGTTTTTATGCCTCAAATCCATTTATAGTATAATGAATTATTAACAGCATAGATGAAAAACTGGGGAAAGAGGGAACAGATGCCTACTATACTAGTTGCTGATGATGATGCGAACATTCGCGAACTTGTATGTTTATTTTTACGCAAAGATGGGTTCACAACAGTTGAAGCTGCAGACGGTAAGGAAGCACTGGCCGTCTATGCCTCAACGCATGTCGACCTTGTCGTGCTCGATATTATGATGCCGGTGATGGATGGTTGGACGTTATGCAAGGAGCTCAGAAGAGCGAATCTCGATCTCCCCTTGCTTATGCTGACTGCGAGAGGCGAAACATGGGAGAAAGTGAAAGGTTTCGATCTTGGGACGGACGATTATTTGACGAAACCATTCGATCCGCTAGAGTTGACGGTTCGTATTCGGGCTTTACTGAAACGATACCGGATTGGCTCCACGCAATCGATTCAGTTCGGCAGCATCGTCCTTGATCGGAATACTTATAAGGTAACGAGAGGTACAGAGTCTCTCACATTGCCGCTCAAGGAGTTCGAGCTCTTGTACAAGCTCGCTGGAACACCTGGACAAGTCTATACGCGCGAGCAGTTAATCGATCAAATATGGGGAATCGATTACGCGGGGGATGATCGAACGATAGATGTACATATTAAACGTCTGCGCGAACGGTTCGCAACTACACCCGATTTTCGTATCGAAACAGTACGTGGGCTTGGGTACCGGCTTGAGGTGTACGAATGATCAGATCCTTATATATACGTGTTGTCCTGACATTTTTAGTGTCTGTTATCGCGGGTACGATCATTTCTTTTTTTGTGTCCACTTGGATATTTGAAGGAAAATTAAACGAGAACGCACAAATCAACATTCGTAACTTTGGCCAAGATATTGTCCGGATATACAAGACTCTTCCGTTACGTGAAGCGGACTCGTTCGTAAGTGAAATGAAGATGTTGGATTCCTATCATATTCGGATTTACGAAGCAACGGGTCAGTTCCAATCGTACGGAAGAGGTAACGAACACAAACCTGCCACTGTGACGAAGGAGCAATTACAGAAAGTATTAGATGGAGGAGTTGTTCAAGACAATCCGAATGGTATTGGCAAGGTCCTCTTAGGGCTGCCATTGAAAACGGAACTGGGAACAAAAGCGATGTTCTTGGAGATGCTCGCCCCCCCTTCCACCTCCTTTGTCACCATGTGGGCATCGATCTTTGCAACCTGTTCGTTGATTGCAGGCAGCTTATTGATTCTGGTTGCCTCCATATTTTTGGTAAGACCGATCAAAAAGCTGACAAAGGCGACCAAGCGTATAGCCGCTGGAGATTTCAACGTCAAGCTGAATATTAAGCAAACGGGTGAGCTGGGTACTTTGGCTCGCAGCTTCGAAGAGATGATGCACGATTTGCAGCAACTGGAGCAGATGCGCAGAGACTTCGTATCGAACGTGTCGCATGAAGTTCAGTCGCCACTCACCTCGATATCCGGTTATGCTCTAGCGCTTAAGCAAGTAGACCTAGCAGATCACGAAAGAAGTCGTTATCTTGATATTATCATCGCTGAAGCGAAGCGGATGTCCAAGATGAGCGACAGCCTGCTCAAGCTGAGTTTGCTTGAAGCGCAGTCACAGCAGCTTCGTGTGTCTACACTTAGCCTTGATGAACAGATCAGACGAGTAATCGTGGCGCTCCAGCCGCAATGGTCTGCTCGCAGCATCCATTTCGAACTCAATTTAAAGGCCGTTCGTCTAACGGCTGATCATGATTTATTAAATCAGGTATGGACGAACATAATTGGAAATAGCATTAAATTTTCCAGAAGTGGCGGCATGATTGACGTCAGCATCGAACAAGATGCCAAAAACGCGATCGTCCGCATATCCGACACGGGCATTGGTATTTCCTTGGAGGATCAGAAGCGTATATTCGAACGGTTTTTTAAGACGGATCGTTCACACAGTCGTAAGTATGGCGGCAGCGGTATGGGACTTGCCATCGTTAAACAGATTGTATCGCTTCATCAAGGCGAAATTCGAGTAGAAAGTGATCCTGATCAAGGAACGACCTTCTTTGTCACCTTGCCAATCACTACGCCAACAGATTAGCTAGATTCATAGGTATCAATCGGATTGACTAGACCGCGTTCTCCATGCTGCGGCCCACATGCAAGCTTCCTTGTATGTGGGCCGCAGCATTTTTACTAGTTCATATTCAGTTCATATTGTCGTCATGAGGAGTACATTTTTGTTGGTTAAACTTTCATAAGTCGCACTGTTAAGGTAACTGAATAAACAGATCAGGACAGGAGTAGATGAGAGTGGCACAAACAGAGGAAAAGAAAACGGGGAATGGAACGAAATGTAAGAAAGTGCGAAGCATTTTACTTAAAATCATAGCAGCAATCGTTATCGTTATTGTTCTTTTTCTAGGGATTGTTTATATCATGAATGTGATAAGTACGAATTCGGAGAAAAAACAAATAGAGCCCTATGGTCAGCATGTATCTGTAGACGGGAAAAATATGAACGTGCTCATTCAAGGAAAAGGCGAAGAAACGATCGTGCTCCTGCCTGGTTTTGGAACAGCAACACCAGCACTTGATTTTAAGCTGCTCATCGATGAGTTATCTCCATTTTACAAAGTTGTCACGGTTGAGCCCTTCGGTTATGGATTAAGTGATGAAACGGAAAAAGAGCGGACCACAGAGAATATCGTAGGTGAAGTTCATGAAGCGCTACAGCAGCTTAATATTAACCGATACATGCTCATGGGCCACTCCATCGCAGGCATTTACGGCATAGATTATGTGAACAAATATCCAAACGAGGTGACTGCATTTGTCGGAATCGATAGCAGTGTTCCAACACAACCAGGTATGGATGTCGAATTCCCATTAAAAAGATTAGAATTCCTCAAAAAATCAGGTCTCTTACGATTTGCTCTTAAATTTAGTGCAGACCCCTACAAGGGTCTGGCATTCGATGAAAAAACCGTAGAGCAAATGAATTTGATAACGAAACAAGTTATGAACAATGACACAATCTTAAATGAAATGGATCATATTTCTTCTAATTTTAAAGGTGCTCATGACTTAACATTCCCGAAAGACCTTCCACTTCTTCTCTTTGTACAAGCGAGTGATCAAGGTGTAGCCGGATGGGTTCCACTGCATGAAGGCCAGATCAAAGATTCAATGCATGGAAAAGTCGTCCTCATGGAAGGCTCCCATTATTTGCACCATACCAAATTCAAAGAAATCGCTGAAAACGTGAGAACTTTTATGAAAGAAGCAAAATAAGTTTTCGGAGTAAGCTTCATCCACAATTTTGCAGACGTCAAAAAGTGCTATGGAAAACCGTCCTTTGGGACGGTTTTCCATAGTTTGTCCAATTCGACTGGTGTCCTGCCGCATACTTTATTTCCTAGGTTTCAACCGCTCACGCTTGATTATGGTCTATTGATGAAAGAGAGGGATACAAATGAGATTATTTGAAATACTTTTAGTTCTATCCTGTTCTGCTTTACTACTAGATTTATTGTTTATTAAAAGAAGCGCACAAAAAACAGGAGTGGTTTTGAGTATAGGAAGTAGCGTTATATTCGTAGTTCAATTGTTTGTTGAGGGATACCGATGGCAGTTGCTTTTGGTCTATATCATGACGGCTCTATTCATACTCATCGTTTTATTCAGACATTCAAGAAAGATGGTAAATCTAAAAATAGGGAAGCTGTTGAAATATAGTTTATCTTCCATCATCATCATTCTCATGGTTGTATCGACCGGCTTATCTGTATACTTGCCTGTCTTTGATTTGCCAAAGCCTGATGGTCCAGAGAAAGTGGGTACGCAAACATTTCATTTTACGGATCAGAACAGAGATGAAGTCTTGACTGAGGATCAAAGCGACAAGAGGGAGCTAATGGTTCAAATATGGTATCCTACTGAAAATAAGAATAACAACAAAAGGGAATCGCTTTTTCCAAAAGACAAAGAAATGTTTAAAAAATATGTACAGACATACGCTGATTCTTTAAGCCTTCCCGATTTTGTATTCGATTATTGGAAGTATAGTAGAACCAATTCTTATGAAAATGTAGAAATATTGCCTTCTACAAGTCCTTATCCCTTGGTACTGCTATCTCATGGCATGGCAACCAGTAAAGTTCTACATGCATCACAAGCCGAGAATCTTGCCAGTCATGGGTTTATCGTGATCACAATCGATCATACGTATAGCACCTTTGCTACCATTTTTCCTAATGGCAGTGTAACGGGCTATAAAACAAAAAATACAACAATAGATGATCGTAAAAAAGTTGGAAATATATGGACACAAGACGTAGAGTTTGTAATCAATCAATTTGAAAAGCTAAATTCAGGTGCAATCGAAAGTCAATTTAAAGGGAAAATAGATTTAAATAACATAGGCGTGATGGGGCATTCTTTTGGAGGTGCAACGGCGTTTAATGCAACTTATTTAGATCATAGAATCAAGGCTGGGATTAATATGGATGGGTCACTAATTGAAGTGGAAAATAGAGATGTTATCAATAAGCCGTTTATGTTCATAAGATCGGGAAGTTTTAAAGACTGGTTAGTAGATTTTAAAAATGATAAAAATTCGGATAACGAAATAATTAAACAACTTTCAGATGAGCTAAACATTATGCAAAATGTTATCAAGCATGGGGGAAGTACGATTTACGTAGAAGGAACCGAACACTTCAATTTTACGGATCTTCAATTCTATTCTCCGTTGATTAAACTGACTGGGATAACAGGAAATATGGATGGTAAAAGAGGATCATGGATCGTAAATCAATATGTACTCGATTTCTTTAATAAGCATCTGAAAGGAACGGGTGGAAATCTTATTCAGGGACCGAACGACATGTATCCAGAGGTGAAATTTATAAAGCCGGAAGACCTTTAACCGATCATGTCCGACTGCGTAGAGTAAATTCATCGTTGGATGTAACGATGGTGTTAACTGTCCATTCGGATTCTCTAAACACTGTTACCCGTATTCTCCATGTGACGCTATAGCATTTTTTCCTGTTCATACTCCGTTCATATTGTCGTCATAAGGAGTACATCGTCGTCGTATAAGCTATCTTTATTGGCGAGTAGTAGATCGCCAAATAAACAGATTAGGACAGGAGAAGATGCGAATGGTAATGAGAGTGGGCAAGAAAATAGCTAAAAAACGAACTTCAATCGCCGCGTTAACCCTTGTGTTAACCATGTTGGCGCCAATGTCTGCAATGGCCGCACCAGCTACGAGTAACAGCAGTGATCTTACTTTTGATGCGACGAAAAAAATAGTTGCTGAGAAAGCCAAGTTACTCACCGAAACTTACGGCACTACCAGCCTGCAGTATGCGCTTATGGATCATGGCAAGATCGTCATCTCAGGGAATGAAGGCAAAAACGATATGAAAGGCAATGTACCGCTCACTTCCAACACCATATATGGCATCGGTTCAACGAGCAAGATGATACTTGCAGCGGCTGTTATGAAGTTAGTAGACGATAAAAAACTAGATTTAGATGTGCCCGTTGTTACCTATATACCCGACTTTACAATGAAAGACAGCCGTCATACACAGATTACAGCCCGCATGCTGCTGAATCATTCTTCCGGTCTTCACGGATACATTGTTCCAAATTCAACCTTGTTCGAGGATCATGACACGTATGCACATGATACCTTGTTGAAAGAATTGGCGGCTCAGGACTTACAAGCAGATCCGGGTGCATACTCGGTATATAATAACGTTGGTTTTTCGTTAGCTGAAATATTGGTAGAGCGAGTTAGCGGCATGGACTTTACAGCATTTATACACAAGTATTTCACCGTGCCTCTGCAAATGAACAACACAAAAACACCTCAGGATGTCGTAAATCCAGCGACATTGGCCGGGGTCTATCATCCTAATTATGAGGGACAACTTCCAACAGAAAATTATAACGTCATTGCATCCGGAGGTGTTTACTCCACTGCTGAAGATCTGGTTACATTTTCGCGGATTTTCACAGGAGAAGTCGATGGTATTCTATCTCCCAAATCGGTAAAAGCAATGGAACAAGCAGAGTATAAAAGAGGTATGTGGCTACCGGAAGAGGCTGATTCGTCATTATCGTACGGGTTAGGATGGGATAGTGTGAATTTGTTCCCGTTCAACCAATATGGCATCAAGGCGATTACGAAAGGCGGAGATACGGCGTCCTATCATTCGTCGCTAGTCGTACTCCCGGAATACAACATGTCTGTGGCTGTTGTCTCGTCAGGCGGTTCAAGCGCAACCGATCAATTGTTAGCAACTGAACTGCTGCTTAGCGCGCTGCAAGAGAAAGAAATTATTAAAGAACGGAAGCCAGAAAAGTCACATGGCGTGCCTATCAAGGCAAATATGCCGCAGGAATTGTCCCAGCATGCAGGTCTTTATGGCGGCGCTGCAGGTGCGGTAATGAAGGTAGAGATGAATTTAGTAGGGGAGTTGACTGTATCCACGATCACGGCTCCGAATCTGCCGCCCCAAAAATTTACGTACACGACAGATGGTTCGTTTGTAAATGAGGATGGCTCGCAAAAATACAAATTCGTTGTTGAGAAAAACGGACGTACATACTTGTGGTTGCGCTCCTATATTTCGATACCTAAGCTTGGACAGATCGCTATTTCAGAGTATAAGGCAGAGAAGCTAGAGGCCAACGAATTATCGCACGATACTGCAGCTGCATGGAAAGAGCGTGAAAATAAAAAATATTACGTGTTAAGTGAGAAATATTCGTCGATGACCTATTTCAACGCAAGGCCGATTTTACAATTGAATAGGGTGAAGGATGCTCCTGGTTATTCGTTGAATTTTAAAATCATGGATGCAAACAAAGCAGCGAACAAACTGCAAATCCCACCAATGGCTGGTCGAGATTCGATGGAACTTAACTTCTTTAATAAGAATGGAGTAGAGTATTTTACGCTGGCAGGCGGCTTGTACGCCGGTGAGGAGTTTGTAAAGCCACTCTATTCGGGTAAAGACTCTTCGACAACAATTGAAGCGGACAGCTATGCGAAATGGTTCTCAATCCCAACGGCAGTCGCAGGAAAGGTCATGACGGTTACCATGCCTTCGAATAGTTCTTTTGCTGTCTATGATCAGGCGGGGATATGTATCAATCACACCGTGGTCAGCGGCAAGAATCAAGTTGTGCTGCCAGGTAACGGAAGGGTTGTATTTGCTGGAGAGGTCGGCTCTATATTTGAGATTTCATTGAAAAAGGAATAGGAAGGCTTGTCCAAAGATAAAAGTTCAAAGTGCTGTCTCTAAGATCATAATCGACCATATGAGGCAGCACTTTTTGTGGGTCATTTATTCATCTATTACATCATAGATAGAACAATACGAATATGCCTAGTAATAAAGCGATGTTCAATCCTCTCTGCTTAGAACGATCTTGCCTCGTGTTCGTCCTGTTTGATTAGACAGATGTGCTCTTCTTACTCCATCAACCGTCATCGGGTAGACTTCCCCTACGATTGGTCTAATTTTTTGTGATTCAACCAGTTTGCGAATATGATTCATGTTTTCGCCATCGGGACGCGTGAACACGTACTTAATGTTTAATTGACGCTCTGCTTCTATTTTATTTATGGAATCAGGTCGAACTTCATCTGGCCCACCGAATATGGTAGCCACCGTTGCGTTCAACTTCATGCAATATAATGCCTCTTCGAATGAAGAACCACCGAGCGTATCGAGCATGAAATCAAACTCTAGTCCTGAATCTCGGATGCTTTCCTGATCGTAAGCAATCACTTGATCTGCGCCTAATTCTTTTACAAAATCGATGTTTTTAGCGCTTGTTGTCGTGGTCACATGAGCTCCCAGCGCTTTCGCCAATTGAATGGCAAAGGATCCAATTCCCCCACTTCCGGCTAAAATAAGCACGCGATCTCCTGCCTGAACATTTCCCACTTCTACGAGAGCCTGCCATACGGTAAGGCCCACGAGTGGAAGGGATGCTGCCTCAACATACGTCATATAACGAGGCATTGGAGCAACAAGATTTGCAGGAACAACAATCTCATCGGCGTACGTGCCTTGCTTCTCCATTTCTGGACGGAAGAACACATTGTCTCCTACTTGAAATTCGGTTACATCCGTTCCGACAGCCGCCACTTTACCTGCCGCATCCCACCCCAAGATCAGAGGAAGTTGATACGGAAAGCTTTCTTTCAAGTATCCTTCCCGTACTTTCCAGTCTACAGGGTTCACCCCACTAGCTTTTATCGTAATGAGCAGGTCGTTTGGGCCTACTGGTTCTGTCGGAACGTGAACCAACGTAAGCGTCGTTTCATCTCCGTATGTTTCAATGCCAATCCCTTTCATATCAAAATCTCTCCTTCTATATTGTAAGTGCGGTAGGTTATTTACTTGTTATTTCATTTAGTATAGATAATTCAAATTCAAAAGTCATTTTTCTTTCTTGTTGACTATGCTCATTTTATTTTTTATAATTATCTCGAATTAAAGATACTTTAACCAAAGATAAAGTGAGTCCATCCGACAGCTGGTGTTCTTATTTGTATAAATGCGAAACAGGCAGGATAGATTAATTTAGGATGGATGAAAAAGTATTGGGAAATGATGTATTCAATTCATTTACAATGTTTTCACAAGATATATGGATTTGAAGGAAATTCGAATTTAGGAGGAAGAAAACGATGACAAAAGATTTCTACACTGCACTTAAAGAAAGACGTACTTACTACGGAATCAATAAAGAGGTCAAAGTATCAGATGAAAGAATCAAAGAAATCGTCGAATTTGCTGTGAAATACACTCCGTCAGCGTTCAATTCGCAATCTTCACGTTTGGTTGTATTGTCTGGTGAGGCACATAATAAATTATGGGACATTACAACGAGAACATTGAGAAAAGTAGTTGGTGATGGAGACTTCTCAGGAACACAACAAAAAATGGATTCCTTCAAAGCAGGTTATGGTACTGTATTGTTCTTTGAAGATGAGGCCGTAGTGAAATCACTTCAAGAACAATTTACTGCATATGCTGACAACTTCCCAATTTGGTCAAACCAAGCATCAGGTATGCACCAATTAGTGGTATGGGCAGGATTGGAAGCAGAAGGATTGGGAGCATCTTTACAGCATTACAATCCACTGATTGATGATGAAGTGAAAAAAGAATGGAATATCCCTGCTAATTGGAAACTAATTGCGCAAATGCCATTTGGTAATCCAACAGCTGCACCAGGAGACAAGGAATTCAAACCGTTAGAAGAGCGTGTAAAGTTTCATAAGTAATTAACTACTATGTAAACGGAACGTTCATTAAAGAACCCATTTTGATTATTCAAAATGGGTTCTTTTTTGTCCCAATAAGTAATTTTCATAAGATTTCTTTGCAGTATTCTTGCATAACCTAGCCGAAGGATTGAGAAGGAAATCGTATACGGGTGCGAGAGAAGGTTCACTTTTTCTCACGATAAGCCGTTAATAAATAATATAGTAAATAATTGGACAGGTGAACTTTTTTGAATCCACCATAGTCTAATCGTTAGCTATACATATAGAGCCTAGTCGTTGAGAGAGGAGAAATTATGAAGTCAGTATTGGAAGTTAGAAAAGGACGCATTGGCATTGGGTGGCTCATCGTTTGTTCGATGCTTATCTTGGCCTTATCATGCCCAACAAGTTTATATGCCCAGAGCGACCCAGTATCGGTGACATACGGCAATCAGCCAGGTTCCGTTAAGGAGTTTGTGAAATATGACGTGAGTCCATCTAATTCTGTCACATTAGGTGCGGGTTCCTCCAAGTCGATTAAAGTATACGGATATGAATCTAATGGCAAAAAAGTATCGCTTGGATCGAAGGTGCAATGGCAGTCAGGCAATGAGCAAGTTGTGAAAATGAGCGGCGCAACGATTAAAGGAGTGGCGGAAGGAAGTACGATCGTTACAGGCGTATATGGATCACAAAGGTTCGATATTTCCGTACACGTTACCGCTACGATTAAAAAACTAATCGTAACCCCTGCGAAGGTGGTACTGTCTCCTGGGAAATCTGCGACTTTTTCCGTTCAGGCGGTCTATGCGGGTGGGAGTACAAGAGATGTTACTTCACAGGTGACGGCAAAAGCATCAGGCCAAGGCATTGACGTTGGCAGCGGTGTCGTTACGGCGGTGGGGCAGCCAAAGGGGAGCGTTAGCGTAAAACTGTATTATGGAGGGAAAGGTGTAACTCTTCCCGTTGTACTACAGGAAAACTTGGTGAGTATTGATGTTCAGCCTACATCTCTCGTGGTGGAAGCAGGAGCTGCGAAGCCCATTAAAGTAATCGGCACTTTATCGAGCGGCAAAAAGGTGTCGCTTGCTGGCAAGATAGCATGGAAGTCCGGCAATGATCAAATTGCCAAAGTAACCGTTTCCGGCGTAAAAGGACTTACGGAGGGAACGACGAGAATTGTGGGTGTGTACGGTGATCGTACGTTTGAAATCCCGGTTCAAGTCACACCAAAGTTGAAAAAGCTGACCGTTGTGGCATCGACGGCGAAGCTTGCGCCTCATCAGTCGACGAGCTATCGAGTACAGGCGGTATACAGCAGCGGTAACACGTCCGATGTCACGTTACTTGCCAAGTCGAAGTCAAATGGCAAGGCGACCGCCAATCAAGGGACGATCACTGCAGTAAGTAAAGGGAAGGCTGTCCTTACCTTTTCATATGGCGGCAAACAAGTATCTCTGCGAATCACAGTAGAGTAGCATAAAGGTAACGGAATGGTGCAATTTCGTGCACTGCTCCTGACGTGTCTTATCATGCAACAGGGAAATGGCTTGCTTTGGAATAGCGTGTAGAGTCGGAGGACTGATTCATAGTAGGAAATCTACTTATGAACAGTCCTTTTTGCCGTTCTATTCCTATTATTCTCAAGTCTCTCAACCAAGAAACTTGTAAATTCGTTTGATTTTCATATTTTCAGTAACCGAAGGGACAACCTCCGAATAAAGTAATCTGCTGAATACATAAAATGAACGGGTACAAGCAAGGGATGTGGAGAGGAGGGGAAATATGCGAAAATGTTTGATGAGAATTTGGCAAACAGAGAAGAAGCTGATTTGGATCGCGGCACTGTGGCTATTCGCAGGAATTGCGCTTAGTCTATTCATTGGGAATCAGATACACTTCAATACGACCCATCTTATGAAAGGGTTCGATTACGAATGGGCTAATAATATTGGAGCGGGCCTGCTTATTGCGGCAAGCGGAATATTGCTATCCGTCCCTGCCGTTCTCCTTACGCTCTTCAACGGCTTTATGCTGGGTTATCTCGTTATGCTGTCCGCCTCTCATTATTCTGCGGCGGCAATTGTCGCGGCTCTTGTGCCTCATGGAATTTTCGAAATTCCAGCCATACTCATAGCCTGCACCATAGGTTTAAAGCCGGCAAGCTGGTTAATTCGCTATGCTCACAAGAAACAAACCATTTATTGGAAAAGGAATGGCGTACTATTGCAGTATTGATGGGCTTCATGGCTGCCTTGTTTATCGTGGCAAGCCTTATCGAGGCGTACGTATCGCCTGTCACGATGGGATGGTTTCAATAAGACCAAATTGGCCATAATTCATAATCAGCGGCAGCTCGCGATTCGATCTTCCCGGAGCTGCCGCTATTCGTCTGGAGAAGGGATCAGGGTCTTCAGTCTGTGATGAGGAACCCGACCTTCTTGAGCGCTTCGCATACTTCATCCAATCGTTCTTCGCTTGGCGAGGTCAAGGTATGGAGATGAATTCCGTTCGTCAGCTCTGAGATGAAGGCTGCTCCGCTGCTGCGGATATTGTTCATGAAATCATATACCTCTTTGCGGGTATTGACGCGGATTTGTGCCGAAATTTGCCCGTATATGGGGTGTTCCACGATAACATCCTTGACGCCTACGCCATAATCGACGATAAGCAGCAGTTCTTCCTCACTTTGCTCGGGTGCGTGCTGAACAGCAATCACTCGCTCGAACAACGATGCGTTTTCTTTTGTGCTTTGGTCCATGTATACGTATCCTTGGCTAGTCGCGAGAATGGGCTCGTTGCGCGCCTTTAGCAAGGTCATATCTTGCACGATTACTTGACGTGATACATTGGCTCGTTGGGCCAACTCGGTTCCCGTGAGTGGGGAGGAGGACTTTAGCCAATCCAGCAGCTTCGTTCGGCGCTCTTCGCCTGTCAGCTTGATGTTAGTCGCCAATTGGATTTGCTCCTTTCAAGGACGCCAGCAATGTTAACAGGCGGTCCAGATGCTCAGTAGTTGTGGATCTGCCGAAGGAAATGCGAATAAACCGAAGCGCTTCCTCCTTGCGAAGTCCAATAGCCGCAAGAGAGGGGGAATGCTCCTGATGGCCTGCTGCACAGGCCGTTCCGGTCGAAATGCAGATTCCGTTGCGATTACATTCTAGCATAACATATTGGCCCTCCATCCCGTCAAAGAGGCACCCGGCAATATGTGGAGCAACTTCGGTGTATTGTTCGCTCACAACAGGGGTGAGTGGAATTCCAAGCCGCCCAGCTTGAGTGAACAAATAAGTATGAAGCTGCCGGAAGTGTGAGAACAGCTCAGCTTGATTCTCCACGCAATGTTCGGCTGCGGTCACGAAGGCGCCAATACCGGGAACATTGACTGTGCCCCCACGAAATCCACGTTCATGATTAGTTCCTAGAAGGACAGGCTGCCAAGGAACGCGTGGGTGAAGGAAGGTGGCTCCCACCCCTTTGGGGCCATACACTTTGTGGCTGGACAACGAGCAGGCATCCACTCCCAACTGACGGATATCAATCGGGAGCTTGCCAAATGTCTGAACCATATCACTATGCAGGAAAATGCCTCGTGCTCTGAGTAGAGGCGACAGTTCAGCCAACGGCTGCACAATTCCTGTCTCGGAATTGGCATGCTGAATGGATACTAAGCCTGTGTCCGGTTCAAGTGCTTGTTCAAGAATTTCCTTCGTAATGATGCCTCCCGCATTCGGCTCAATGAGCGTCACCCGGTACCCTAGCCGTTCCAGATAGGGAAGGGCATTACGGATGGAGGCGTGCTCCATTACTGTTGTGACAAGATGCTTTCTCCCCTCTGGCAACCCGTTCAGAATGGATTGAATCGTCAATAGATTCGACTCTGATCCTCCGCTCGTAAAATATATTCCTTCCTTAACTCCGCTTATCATACTTGCCAACTTCTCACGGCAGTATTCCAGCACATTTGCTGCACGGCCGCCTGTGTCATGAAGGCTGTGACTATTGCCGTATGCTTCGCGGCTCAATTCGGTTAGTAGGTGCAGCGCCCGTTCATCCATAGGTGCAGCAGCGGCGTAATCCAAATATATCAACGGTGAAAGTCCCCTTTATATTCTTGTTATTTGTTACTCATCATGCAGTCACTTTTCCTGTGTCTATCCAGGAATGAGTTTCCTTTATCAAAATCCTTGCTTGCAAAGTGATTGAGCTTATTGTAATGTTGTATCAGATTTACTGTCAATACAGGTGTAAAGACACATGTATATTATATAATTATCCGTTTGTAAAGTTCATGCACTTATTTTCGAAATAAAGAAGTGAAGAGATATGGAAAAGGGAGAACACTCCGTTATTGTTGTGGGTTCTGGAGTCGCGGCATTGTCGCTACTATCCTCGCTGCCTCCACATATACACGCAACTGTATTAACCAAGGGAAAGGTGTCAGACAGCAACTCAATTCTGGCACAAGGGGGGATTGCTACCTCCTACTTGCCAGATGATACGATGCTTAGTCATATCGCAGATACACTTGAAGCCGGAGCGGGGCATAACGACCTGAACATGGTGCAGACGGTCATTCGGGAGGGCAAGGAGATTATGCTTGAGCTTGTAGAGGCTCAGTTTCCTTTTGACCGTGATCACGATGGCAGGCTAATGCTGGGACGTGAAGGTGCTCATCGTGCTCATCGGATCTTTCATGCTGGCGGTGATGCCTCAGGCAGGATGCTGGTGGAGTATTTGCTGCAACGGATCCCAAGACATGTTCAAATCCGTGAATTCGTTACTGTAATCGATCTTCTTGTGGAGAACGGACGCTGTAATGGTGTTGTTCTCCGAAGCAAGGAAGGGCAGATCGAGACGCTTCATGCTGATCATGTCGTGTTAGCCACAGGAGGATGTGGCAGCCTGTATCGCCATCACAGCAATCATCAGATTGCAACCGGCGATGGGCTGATGCTGGCCTATCGTGCAGGAGCGCATCTAACGGATCTAGAATTCATGCAGTTTCATCCGACTCTGCTTGTGAAGGACGACCGCAGCTATGGACTAGTGTCCGAAGCGGTGCGCGGGGAAGGCGGTGTGTTAATTGACGAGCATGGCCGCCGGATTATGGAAGGCAGACATGAACTTAAGGATTTGGCTCCACGTGATGTCGTAGCTCGAGTAATTCATGAAGAGATGCAGCAAGGTCATGCGGTGTATATAGATATTCAAGCATGTGGAGAGTTTCGAAGTCGCTTCCCGAGTATTACACGACTTTGTGAAGAAGCTGGTATAGAACTGGAGAAGGGACGAATTTCAGTAGCCCCGGGCATGCACTTCCTCATGGGAGGCATCCAAGTTAATGAATGGGGAGAGAGCGGCATTCACGGACTATTTGCGATTGGGGAAGCCGGCTGCAATGGTCTCCATGGAGCTAATCGTCTAGCGAGCAATTCATTGCTGGAAGCACTGGTGACAGGTCGCAGGGCGGCAATGCGAATTCGTGCGAGTGAGACAGGAAGACTGGAATCACAAGCCGACGAGGTTGAAGCAAACGTTGTCAGAGGAGCCAGGGCGACCGAAGCGTTCACGGGTGAAGCAGGAGTCACAGGCGAAGTAGGCATGGCTAAAGAAATCGAGACCGTAATAGCCGAAGGTAATATGTACTTCATTTCGATACAGGTTCCGCAGACGACGCTTGCCGAGCTTCAATGCAAAATGACCGCCGCAGTTGCGATAGAGCGAAATCAGGATCAGTTACAGAACATGAAGCAGTGGCTCGCAGAGATGCCGACACAGACCTTGAAAGTGCAAAAAATCACAAGAGAACAGTTGGAGCTTGCGAACTTGTGGCAGCTGGCACAGCTTGTTACCGAGTCTGCTCTGCTGCGGGAGGAGAGCCGTGGGGCTCATTACCGGAGCGATTGTCCGAATCGTGATTATCATAATTGGGGAAGTAGACAAATTGTCCATTCCCTGACAGGAACTAAAATTGTGCGTAACGAAAGGATTGTGCCATCATGGAACGTTTTCAGCTAAGACGGCTGCTGGAATCCTTCTATGCGGAGGATATCGGAAGTGGGGATCAGACATCATCATTTCTATTTGATGGAGAACAGTGCGAAGCTGTTATTAAAAGCAAAGCGGACGGATTGCTTGCAGGGGCGGATGTCATCACAGAGGGCTTTCGGCTGATGTCGGAGGGGATTCAGATTTCCTTGCAGAAGCGAGATGGGGACTCTCTATCCAAGGGAGAACCAATAGCGGTCTTACAGGGATCCGCGGGAGCGATGCTGACTGGAGAGCGCGTTGTCCTGAATCTGCTGCAGCGCATGTCTGCGATTGCGACTCAGACGCGACAAGCGATTCGGCTGCTCGATGACGAGCATACCCGAATTTGTGATACGCGCAAGACGATGCCGGGTCTGCGCATGCTCGACAAGTATGCGGTGCGTGTAGGCGGCGGCTATAATCATCGCTTCGGTCTATATGACGGCATTATGATCAAGGACAATCATATTGCGGCTTGCGGCTCAATCACAGAGGCGGTTAGACGGGCTCGATCTTATGCTGGTCACATGATTCGGATTGAGGTAGAGATTGAATCGGAGGCACAGCTGGTAGAGGCCATTGCCGCGCAGGCAGATGTCATTATGTTCGATAACCGCTCACCAGAAGAAGTGAAGCACTTCGCATCATTAACACCAGAAAGCATCATAACTGAGGCATCAGGCGGGATTACGTTTAACACGCTTCACCAGTATCGGGGAACAGGTGTGGATTATATATCGCTCGGATTTTTGACTCATTCAGTACACAGTCTAGACATTAGCATGGATGTAGAACTTCGTTAAGGAACAGAGGGGGAGAGAGACGATGTCCATATTGGAAGTGATGAGAGGCGAACATGGCAT